>JAQYVG010000630.1 GCA_030145595.1 Desulfobacterales bacterium
AAAGCGTCGGGATACTCTGATCTCAGGGCCCATGTCTCTCTCTAGCCTTTACTGCCCGAGTAGCGGAGGTAAAGGGAAAGGTCGATCAGGACCATCAGCAGGTTAAACGCGTAGAGAAAGATCACCCAGTTGGGGTTATTGACCGCTTTGTGGATGATTCCACTCGTGTATCCAAGCGAGATCACACCAACTTCAACAACATCTCCACCGAAAGCATAACTTGTTGTTGCTAATGCATTTGGTGCTGTTGTTCCAGGTGCTAATAAATGGATGTTTTGAATCCATTGAGCAAAAATTGGTTGTAATTGAATCGCTTTGTCAGAGAACATATCTTGTGGACGACCTAAAGCTCGCATTGTATCATTGTGAATATAAAATCCAAATGCGTGACAACCTAAGAAAATACAAACCCAATTTAAATGTGAGATAATAGAATCACGGTGACGTAATACACGATCTAATAAATTATTGTAATTGTTTGCTGGTGTGTAATCACGTACCATAAAGATAGCACCGTGAGCTGCCCCACCTACTACACAGAATCCACCAATCCACATGTGGT
>JAQYVG010000631.1 GCA_030145595.1 Desulfobacterales bacterium
ATAATCAACCTCTTCCCCCTGACGACAACCAAAGTCCTTGTGCTCTATCCTTTTTTTTAAGAGATAGGATATAACACCTTTTTTTAACTCAAATCCTGCATGATCAGAGGCTAACGCAATACTCATTCCTCCCTCCCTTAATTAGTAATTGATCATTCGAATTTGTTTCGGATTTCGATATTCGGATTTCGAATTTTCTATCCTGTTTTGAATTTCAATGCGTATCTTTTTCAACAAGTGCAGCAGCTTCTGGAAAAACTTCGATCGCTTTTATAACAACAGGATCAGTCTTGCGATAAGCTTTAACGCCCTGCTCAATCCCCCAAATGGAAGAGAATAGATCCCTTTCAAGCTCTCTTTTGATTTCATCCTCCGCCTCTGCAAACTCATCTAAATCAAACACAATCTTGCTTTCTCGAAGATAGGACTTGAAATCTTCGAAAACTTGAGAATCTACCACAAAATCTTGATCGATAACTTTTTTGTTTGGAAAATCCTTATTCTCTGCTCTGTCTTCATTAGGGAAGACCAAATTCTTTGCTAAGGCCGTCTTCTTGTTT
>JAQYVG010000632.1:0-247 GCA_030145595.1 Desulfobacterales bacterium
AGGGAGAAATTCAAGTGGAGATCCCACGAGAATGAGAGTACCGATGCGAGGCACAGGGGCGGATCATCCAGTATTAGTGTTGAAGGTCCTGTAATGGGGCTGGAGCGAAGGGGATGAGCCAGCTCGCAGTAAGTGAAGGTCAACCAGGTAACTGGGAGGAGCTGGATTTCTTTCTGCGTATGTTTGGAACCGCGAGGTTTCAAGAGAATGGCTGGCAGGAGCCGGATGAATCGAGAGATTCACGTAC
>JAQYVG010000632.1:257-559 GCA_030145595.1 Desulfobacterales bacterium
CATCCTGTAGTAGTGATGAAGTCTCTGTAATGGAGATGGAGCGAAGGGGATGAGTCAGCTCGAAGAAAGAATCAGCCAACCAGAAACTGGGAGGAGCTAATTTCTTTCTGCGTATGCTTGAGACCGTGAGGTTTCAAGAGAATGGCCGGCAGGAGCCGTGTGAATCGAGAGGTTCACGCACGGATCTGTGGGAGCGTGGGGGTGAGATTCCCCTGCGCCACCCGACTCATAATCTATAGGAATTGATTTGAATGTCTGGGGTTTTGAAAGATTTCCTGTATGCCTTAGAAAGCTTTCTATTA
>JAQYVG010000633.1 GCA_030145595.1 Desulfobacterales bacterium
ATCCGGATAACGATGAATCAGATTAGGAACCGGTGAATGATCATCTTCCGAAAGCGGATCCTCCAACCCATACTGATCGTCCATTTCCGCTATATCCGGCACGACCTGGCGCCAGATGGGATCATGCGGCTTACCGATGAGTGACAGGTAATACGGATTAATATGCATAGGATAACGTTCAATCACCTTTTGCACCTGTTCCTGCTTTACAGGAAAGTGCCGGGCCAAATGCTCGGCGGTGACAACGCTTTTTTCAAGTATCGCTTTCCAATCAGAGGTTTCTTTTTTCATATCTAACCAAGACAAACCGGACTAAAAGGGATTTATTAATCACGAAAACGCGAAAGAACGAAAACACGAAAAAGAAATATATAATAAAATTTCGTGCTTTCCAACTTTCGCCTGCCCCGTAGGCAGAGCCTGTCGTACCGGGGTGTTTTCGTGATTCTTAATATTCTATTCCAGAAAAAGCACAAATGTTACAACCAAGATACTAAGTTTACTTTACAACCCGAATAAACTCTACCTCTATCTGTTTGCGGGCGGTCTTGATGGC
>JAQYVG010000634.1 GCA_030145595.1 Desulfobacterales bacterium
GGCAGGGTCCCGGCCCGGCACACGGCCCGGGCAATCTTATCAAAAAGAGTATTACCCGGAAAAACAGCCAACTGTTTTTCTGTTAATCTACTTTTGGTGGATTTTTTCATTTTATGGGCTCATTCCGGGAGGGCTATCTGCTTGAGTTTAAAATTGTTAGGACAGCGATGCGCTTTTCGATTCCAGCATCAGAAGGAGTTCTTCTTAGAATGACGTATAAATCATTAATTAACATCCGTCAATTAGAGTTTGTTGTCAATACGGATTGCTTTTAATCCACAGATTTCGCAGATTACACAGATTATAATTCGAGGTGAATTTTCAGGGCTTTCGTGATTGCTATTATTTCTGTTATTCCCAATTCGCCAATCAGTTTAACCAGTCTGCTTTTATCCAGGGTCCGGATCTGGTCGGCTTTTACTTTTGAATTTTTGGGAAGGTTGCCGGTTCCTTTAGCCAAATACACTTCAAAGGGGTATATCTTTCGAAGGTTTTTGGAAGTCAACGGCAAAACGGTTACCGTACCAGAGAATTCATTATTTTTATCATTGGATAG
>JAQYVG010000635.1:0-272 GCA_030145595.1 Desulfobacterales bacterium
GTAGCCAAGGGTAGATTCCTTCATCAAAGGCAAGTGCTTGACATTCCAATGTTCTAGATCAATTCCCATACCATGCTCATCATTCAATGTTATCAACTCTTTGAACCATAATATCGTGGCTGCTTTCCTTGTGGATGTATTTACAGATTTATTTATCCACTTCAGGCTAAATTTTTCTTGCCACGGCTTGTGCGATCCTACAAAATGAGCAAAAGAATTGTATGGGGGGTTGCATGTCCATTTGAAGTCGTGGTTCCCATCCTGATCACATC
>JAQYVG010000635.1:282-554 GCA_030145595.1 Desulfobacterales bacterium
GTAGCCAAGGGTAGATTCCTTCATCAAAGGCAAGTGCTTGACATTCCAATGTTCTAGATCAATTCCCATACCATGCTTATCATTTAATGTTATCAACTCTTTGAACCATAATATCGTGGCTGCTTTCCTTGTGGATGTATTTACAGATTTATTTATCCACTTCAGGCTAAATTTTTCTTGCCACGGCTTGTGCGATCCTACAAAATGAGCAAAAGAATTGTATGGGGGGTTGCATGTCCATTTGAAGTCGTGGTTCCCATCCTGATCACATC
>JAQYVG010000636.1 GCA_030145595.1 Desulfobacterales bacterium
AGTGCTGCTCTGGAAAACAGCCACATCTAAATCCTTGGGATTGTCGGCGGTAAAGAATGAACCAAAAATTACGATTTTATTAACATCCTGATTAGCGCTGAGACATGATACAAGTTCTTTTTTAATCGTTTCTTTTTCTGTTAATTCCATGATCGTTCCCTTTAAGACATGATACAAGTTCTTTTTTAATCGTTTCTTTTTCTGTTAATTCCATGATCGTTCCCTTTATGCTTAAAATCGGTAACTATAATAGCCACTTTTAAAGATATCTGTCAATTGTCATAGCCGATATTCTATTATCCTGCTCGGACCTTAGAGAGCGGCAACGCCGCGTTTCATAAAATCGCGCAGCGATTTTATTTTTTAACCAACTTCCACTTGTTCAAAACCTGTTCGAACTTGACCACTTCTTTCCGCCCCCTATCGATTTCTTTACCGGTCAGCACCAGGTCCCACAGACGACCGTTAGGCGTCAGCAATCGTCTGGAGAAGTCGGGTTCACCGAAACCTGTTTTGCCGTAGTGCTTATGGATTTTTTCTTTTAAGGGCTCAAT
>JAQYVG010000637.1 GCA_030145595.1 Desulfobacterales bacterium
GCTCTTCTATGGTGAACAGATGGTTTACGCCTATCAGGAAAGGAGCAGGCTTGCTGCGGCCTTGCGAAACGATCTTTGGTTGGGCGACAGACGTACAGCCTGAGAACACGATCAACAATAGTGCAATAATCTGGACATACGGCAATCGGCACTTAATACAAGCTGTCCCATATTCAGCACTCACAACAGCAACCCCCCAGATCACATATCCAGTATCCAGTATCCAGTATCCAGTATCCAGTATCCAGCATCCAGCATCCAGCACTAGCTCTTCTTGATTGTGAATTTGAAGCTAAACCATGTTCTTTGCCTAGTTGCCTCGTTTTGGATATTCTGGATTCTGAACTGCATAGGGCTTGTATCATCCCGCGTCTTGAAAAACAGGAAGATCTTCTCCTTTGCATTGCCCATAATAGTTACCCGCTTGTCCTTATCTATGCCTTCCAGGCCTCGTGAGCTTCTCAGGTTCACGCTCTGCCGCCATCCATAAATATCCATATTCAGCCCACTGGGCATGCTGGGTTTATAGCTACTTCCCAGCCGTTTATACACCT
>JAQYVG010000638.1 GCA_030145595.1 Desulfobacterales bacterium
GAGCAGGCGCACGATAGATTTCTCAAGTTCCTTGGCGATTTTGTTTTCTCGCATATTGTTGCCCAATATATAGCTGTTGTCCAATTGGGCAACAATATAATATCTGGCAACAACGATGTCAAGTATTATTTGATTGGAGCTTATAGGGGCCACAATTGGGATTTTTCAAGTGGACAGTACAAGCCGGGATTCATGCCACGCGTTTTGTTCGAAGGGGGGCTTCTGTATCCTTGGTTAATTTCGATGGCAGGCAGTGTCAGAAACGCCTGGCTGACATGTATGCAGGTCGATGATCCGGGAAATTTCTCCCTCTTTTCTTCCTCAAGGCCGATTCAAACAAAAACAGCGAATCAGGCAGTTGCCTAACTCGCTGTAATCGTTGCAAGATTCTGGTCGGGGCGAGAAGATTTGAACTTCCGACCCCTTGAACCCCATTCGGTTCAGGGGGCGGAGACTAAACCACTATTTTCATTAAATATAAAGGCTTATTGTAAAGGAAGGTGTATAAACAATAGAAAGAAAATAGGCAAAAAAAACAATATCTGTCACATT
>JAQYVG010000639.1 GCA_030145595.1 Desulfobacterales bacterium
ATAAAAAGTCGCAATAGTTTAAAAGCATATTACCTAAAATCTGCAATTGTGCCAGATTTGGGGTCGCCCATTAAAGGGTATGTCAAGAGAAAAAACACCTCTCCCTCCCTGGCCCATTACGGCCCCCGGAAAATCTTCGGTACCATGCCGTGTCCAATTCGTATTTTCACAGATCCTATGGTTATTAACCAGCCCCGCTAAGGCTCACGACATGGGCGAATCAAGGGTGGTAAAAATAGTTGCCGACTGTTATATAGGGTGAATTCGAATTCAAAGTGCACCATAACCATAAAGGATATTATCAAGAATAATTTTTCAACATTATCAGGAGGTGGAGTTATGCAAAAAATTTATTACACAACCCTTTTGGCAATCGCGTTCACCGTGATGCTGGCTTTTCTCGCAGGCCCGTCACAGTCCCAGGATAAACCGGCCGGTACAATGCATCCGGTATTGGAGAAAATACTTGCTGACAAGAAGCTGCTCATCGCAAAGAATATGCAGCTCATAGCGTCGGAAGCCGAGGCTTTCTGGCCGATCTACGAAGACT
>JAQYVG010000063.1 GCA_030145595.1 Desulfobacterales bacterium
GCAGGCCTTTTAAAAGGTTGATGATCTGAGCCTGGATAGAGACATCCAGGGCTGAGACGGGCTCATCGCATATTACCAGCAAAGGTTCCACGCTCAGGGCGCGGGCGATGCCGATACGCTGGCGCTGGCCCCCGCTGAATTCATGGGGATACCGGTCAGCGCTCTCGGGAGACATGCCAACCATTTGCAGGAGTTTCTCAAGGCGCTCTTTGCGTATGTGGGCGTTTTTAATCCCCAGAATCCGAAGTCCCTCCTCAATAGACAGACCAACGGTCATGCGGGGATTCAAAGACCCGTACGGGTCCTGGAAAACGATCTGCATATCCTTGCGGTAGCGCTTCATATCCTTTTCGGCCAAGTTGCTGATATCAGTTCCCCGGAAGACTATTTTGCCTGCATCAGACTCTAAAAGTTTCAGGATGAGTCGCGCGACCGTTGTTTTTCCGCAGCCGCTCTCGCCCACCAGGCCCAGGGTCTTGCCCTCCTGGATTTCAAAACTGACTCCATCAACGGCTTTGTTCCATCCGGCAATTTTCTGGAAAAAACCTCGGCGTACGGGAAAGTGTTTTTTCAGTCCTTCAACACGCAGGATGATGTTATTATTTTTATTTTCTGATGCCATATGTTCCAATTTGGTTTTTCAATATAAATCTCAAACAGCCAGATCTTTGTATGCGTTAAGAGGTTCAGGGTTCAGAGGTTCAGGGTTCAGGGTTAAGAGGTTAAGAGGTTTCCGCCTTCGCCGGGCTACGGCGGGACAGGCAGGGTTCAGAGGTTCAGGGTTGCTTTTTTAAAATCTTTACGAACTAACCCCGAACTTTGAACCTATGAACCCCGGAACGGTTATATTTTTTTTGCATTTCATCACCAGTGGGCTTCACCAATTTATAGAGAATATACGTTTGCATTAATCTTTATTTTCAAAAAGTACGGGACAGCGGGCTAAATGACCATCACCATAATTACACATTTCTGGAAATTCTTCCCGGCACACAGGTTCGGTATAAGGGCAACGGGGATGAAACGAGCAGCCCTGCGGCTTGAAGGCCGGGTTGGGCACTGCCCCGGGGATGCTGTAAAGCTTTTTCCCCCGTTTTAAGCGGCTGGGCAGCGATGCCAGCAGCCCCTGAGTATAAGGGTGACAGGCATGTCGAAAAATCTGAGCGGTGTTCCCCTGTTCCACAATGGCACCGGCATACATGACGTAGACCCGATCGGCGATGTTGGCCACGACACCAAGATCATGGGTGATATATAAGAGCGACATGGAGTGTTTTTTCTGAACAGACTTAAAGAGCTGCAAAATCTGAGCCTGCACGGTTACATCAAGGGCGGTGGTGGGTTCATCGGCGATAATTAGCCGGGGCGCACATGCCAGGGCCATGGCGATCATTACCCGCTGTCGCTGGCCGCCGCTGAGCTGATGGGGATAATCCTTGAGCCGCTGTTCGGGGAAAGGAAGACCTACATTTCTCAGCAGTTGAACACAGCGCTGGTGCAGCGCTTCGGTGCCGATGTTTTTGTGAATGCTGACGGCTTCGCTGATCTGGTCGCCGATGGTAAAGACAGGATTCAAAGAGGTCAGAGGTTCCTGGAAGACCATGGCAATGTGATTGCCGCGAATCTTGCGCATGCTTTCCTCGTCCAGCTTAAGGAGACTTTGACCGTCGAACATGATCCTGCCGCCGGCAATTTCGGCGGGCGGTGCTGCATTGAGCCCTAATATGCTCAAGGCCGAGACGGTCTTTCCACAACCGGACTCTCCAACGATACAGACTGTTTCCTCAGGCCGGACCTCGAAACTTACACCGTCCACAGCCCGGGCGATCCTGTCGCCGGCCGGGAAGTACACTTTTAAATCTTCTACGGAAAGCAGGGTGTCATTAGTCATTGGTCATTAGTCACTTGTCATATAAAAAAGGAGCGCTATGCTTGAGGAGCGCTGCGCTTTAGGATCGCTTCGCTTAAGGGGAAAAAGTCTTTTTATCAATACCCCTCAAGGCCGCCAGGCCGCTCCTCAAACGAAGTGCTCATCAAACGGAGTGCTCATCAAACTATCCTCTTTCTCTGAGCTTTGGATTTAGTACATCCCTGAGTCCTTCCCCGAAGAGGTTGAAAGAGAGGACAACAACCAAAATGGCGATGCCCGGTATGAAGGTCAGCCAGGGTGCATCAAAAATGAAATTTTTACCGTTTGAAAGGATATTGCCCCAGGTGGCGTGGGGCGGCGGCACCCCAAAACCCAAGAAGCTCAAGCCGGCTTCCGTCAAAATGGCCGAAGCAATCCCGATGGTGGCAGAGACCAGCACCGGCGCGATGGCATTGGGCATAATATGACGAAAAATAATTCTGAAGTTGCTGACGCCGAGAGCTCGCACAGCAGCTACGAAATCCTGTTCTCTCAACGAGAGAAACTCCGCGCGCACAAACCGTGTGGTGCCCATCCAGCTTGTCAGTCCGATAACAATCATAATGTTGTAGATACTCGCAGGGAGCAGGGCAACCACCGTTAGGATCAAAAAGAAACTGGGAAAGCACAGCATGATATCCACGATTCGCATGATTAGGGTGTCAACGGAAATCGTATTGATAAGCATAAGACTTGCCCATTTTGGCCGACGTCCATACATGGTCCTTTTTTTTGCAAGACGATGATAAAAGATGTGTGCAAAAGCAAGCAGCAAAAGCATTGCACCAAAAAGGATGAAATCAGCAACGATAAAAACGATGCCCGCGACAAAAAGACCCGTCAAAAGCAAATGTTCAACCCGGATGTTATGTTGTCCAAAGTAGCCTGCGATGCCTCCCATGAAGATGCCGATGAGCACGGATATTCCGACGGCCACAAATCCGACCGTCAGGGAAACCCAGGCACCCTGGAGCATTCTGGCAAAAACATCACGTCCCAGATCATCGGTTCCCATTAGATAGATGCCCAGCGTGGGGACTTCTTCAGGCTGCAAAGAATCAAGGTGCGGTTCAGCCAAAGGCGGACGCAACTTTTCCTGAAGGCGTATCAGGGCGGGATCGAATAGCGGGTCTGTACCCGAAGTCACAATAAGGCCGACGAGGGCACTCAAGAAAAAAAGGATAAAAATAAACAGCCCCACAATGGCCAAGCGGTTTTGCCTGAACAAAAGCCAGAATTCCTCCCATCTGGTCCGTTGCGGGGCCAGGGGCTGGTCGAATTGAAAACTATGGTTAAGTTCTTTTGCTGCCGTACTCATCACAGGCGTATCCTCGGGTCTACAACAAGATAAAGAAGGTCCGAAATAAAAGTGCCGGCCAGTACCAGGACGGCTGAAACAAAGTTGACCGTAAGAATAACGGGGTAATCTCTGGCCAGAATAGCCTCATAGGCCATGCGTCCCATACCGGGCCAGGAGAAGATGGATTCTATAATAACGGAGCCTCCGATCAATCCCGGTAAAATCAGGCCGAACATGGTGACAAAGGGTAAAAGGGCGTTGCGCAGGGCATGCTTGTAGTGGACCTGCTCCGGCGAGAGACCCTTGGCCTTGGCTGTACGAACATAGTCCTGGCTTTGAACTTCAAGCATCTGGCTGCGAACGTACCTGGAGAGAATCGCAATGCCGGCGGTGGCACCCAGAACAGAGGGAAGCAGCAGGTGCCAGATCCTGTCCATAAATAGAAAAGGCGCGGACATAGCCCCGATTCCAAAAGTTTTCATGCCGATAACCGGCACATGCAAGCCGGTTACAACGATAATAATCAAGATATAAGCAAAAAAGAAGCCGGGGATAGAAATCAGAAGATAAGATAAAAATGTGGCGCTGCGGTCATAAAATCCACCTCTGAAAATGGCTGATCGGATTCCGATAGGAAAAGAGAGAGTCCAGGTGATAATCGTTCCCACAAAAAATAGGGGCAGACTGTTCAGGAACCTTTCCCAGATTTTTTTCAAAACCGACTGATTGTCCTTCCAGGAGACGGTTTTGCCGGTGAAAAGGTCTTGGTAAAAGTAGATGTATTGGACGTGCAGGGGCTTGTCCAGGTGAAATTCTTTTTGAAACCGTTCAACCATCTCGGGAGTGAACTTGGGATTGAGGGGATCGACCTGGCTGGGCTCGCCTGGTGCAAGGTGAATGATCAAAAAGGATACGATGGAGACAAAAAAGAGAGTGATGGTTTTCTGAACAATACTGCGACCGATAAATGATATCATTGTCTATCCTTCATCCAGCATTTGGGGTACTGTCGGAAGTTTTATCCATTTATTAAAGTGGAAGCTGTAGTTTCCGGTCTTGGTCGGTTTGATTTTCTCATAACGTACATCGCCGGTTGTATCGACTGTTTTTAAGACGATGCGCCTGTCCAAAATCGCCGTCCATTTGCCCACATACAAAAACGTGTAAGGCTGCTCACGAGCGATGATTTTATGAAGTTTGCGGCAGTATTCGACCTGGCGATCGTGGTCATATTCTTGCCGGATTTTGATGATGAGATTGTCGGCTTCCAGGTTTTTGAAGCCTACAAAATTCAGCTGATATGGATTGGTCTGGCTCGAATGCCATATCTGGTACAAATCAGGGTCAATACCCATCTGCCATCCTAAGATAAGGGCGTCAAAATCTGCCTTGTTCACCCGTTCCTGGATAAATACGGACCATTCTAAAAGATCGGTGCGGACATCAATGCCGATCTGTTTCCAGGCATCCTGAGCGATGGCCAGTATGGCATTGCGCAAGTCATTACCGTGGTTGGTAATGAGTGTAAATTGTAATTTTTGACCGTCTTTCTCCAACCATCCATCTTTGTTGCGTTCCCAACCAGCCTCTTTTAATAGCTTTAATGCCCCTTTAGGGTCATAAGGGATTGGTTCAATATTGTGGTTATAAAAATCGGTTTGTTTGACAAAAGGGCCGGTGATCATTTCTCCCTGACCGTACAGCACGTATCGGATGATTTTGTCAGTATTTATGGCCATCCCCAAAGCCTTTCTTACACGGTGATCATCAAAGGGTTTTCGCCGCATATTATAACCAATGTAAGTGTAGCCAAAAGATAGACCTGTAAAATGTTGAAACCTGAGATCTTTTTCCAGGCGGTTTACCTGGTGCGGTTGAACACCGTAGGTGTCGATGGTACCAGCATAAAACTCCATTTCCTGGGTCAACGGATCCGGTATGACTCTAAAGATATACTGCTTATAATTTGGCGGCTCCTCCCAGTAGTCGTCAAAGCGATCCATGGTGATGTATTGATCTGATTTCCAGATGCGGAACTTATAGGGTCCGCATCCGACCGGCTGCCGGTTAAAAGCACTCTGACGCATGGAAAAAGTCTGGGGGTCTTTACCAAGACCGAGGGCTTCTTTTTTGAGAGCCCGGGAGTTGAGCAGATGCTCGGGAAGGATTCCCATGCTCCAGGTCCCGATGGCAGGAGAGTAGAGTCGCTTGTAAACGATTCTGACAGTCAGCGGATCAACTACTTCTACAGCCTTGACCGGCTCGTAATCGGCTATGCGCGGTGAAAGATTCTTGGGATTCATAATCGATTCAAAGGTAAACTTGACATCATAGGCATCAAACAGATGTCCGTCATGAAATTTGACCCCGGGTCTTAGGTGAAACTGCAGAATCGGATTATGCTCAATGGCCGGCAAAAGCTCACGGACATATGCAGTCCGCCTTTCTTTTGAAAGCAAATGATCGGCACTTAGAAAATTTTCACCGTGAAATGATGCAAAGTAGTCCCTTCCCAGAAGGCGTGTAAGGTTTTGAAAAAGATCCTGATCGACACGGTCTACAACCAGCTTGATCCTGGCGGGTGCAGTCACGCTGACATTCACATTCATTTTCTTGTCTTTGGCAGTAGGAGCTTCTTTTTGCCTAGTCACAACGAATTTGTGGGGAGGAATGAAAGAAATGCTGCTGATATGGTCTAAAGATTCTTTCAAAGCCGCTGGCGTTAGGCTTTCATTTTTCTTTGCGTCCTTAAGAAAAGCCACCAATTCTTTTGGGCCTGCTATTTTGAGTCCGGGGATACGGGCGGATTCGTTGACGTAAAAATAAGCCTCTTCATAGACTTTCCAGGAAGTAGCCAGACGTCCCCTGAAGCGCAATTGCTCATCACGATCAATAAGCCCTTCAAAGACCATGTCGTTGATAGAGCTGCTGGGCGAGTCCGCTGATAAAATGGGGTTCAAAATACTGGCGTCACCGATGGACCCCGTAATATACTCTTGGAGTCGCTCAGGATTTCCGCGTGTCTGTTGCTCGTAGGTGGGAACCCAGAAGTAGGATTGCAGCAAGACCAGGATTAGAAGTATGGGCGCTAGGATGAGGACTCGTCTGGTAGTCATATTTAATTGCGAACGTTTTAAGTTTTAGGTTTTAAGTCTTAAGTATTTGCAAATAATTGTAAAATAACAGCTGCCATCTATATCTCTGCAATAAGCAAGATGTAATCCCAATTGAGCGAAACGCTCGATGTCCGTTGTTCGTTGTGTGTTGTCCGTAGCAAAAAAGGAATTAAATCCTTGATTCAGAAATCTTCGGCCAAAGCGTCATCATAACGCCGGATAAATCAAGTTAAATTTACAACTGGCAACGGACAACAAGCAACTGACATATTGAGTTTTAACTCAATCAGCTGCTAAGTAAATGTTATTAAAGGATAAACAGCGTAAGATATAAACATAAGAAATTAGCGGGAATGAGTCAAGGAAAAAGCGCTTCAAAAAAAAGCGGGCTACATTTTAACTGTAACCCGCTTTTTTACAATTTATTTACAGAAACTTATTCTGCCGGCGCGGGGGCTTTGGCTGCCTCTGCTTTCAGTTTTGCCAAAGTATCATCGATTGCAGCCACTTTTTGTGCGACTAAATCAAGCTTAAGAACATCGACGTCGAGCCTGGCGGCTTCGGCCAGATAGCCCTTTGCATCCTCAAGGTCGGCAACGGTTCCTTTGCCGGCAGCAACATCAGCTTTGTACATTAGAATCATCAGGTCAAGATTGTTTAAACGAACTTGTGCAATTTGACTGGATTCAGCTGAAACTGCATATGACATCGCCTTGTTCAGATAAGCTCGGATGCCATCAAAATCAGGTATACCCGGAACTTGAAGCAATGTATCGGCCTTTTCAACATAAGAGTTTGAAATAAGAGGATATACATCTGTTTTGGAATAAACATCTTTTATGGTTTCAGGGGGTTGCACTCCAGGAAGCATTATCAGCAGTTCTTCACCCATGGGTGAGAACGTGCCCTGCCAGATTTCAACTGTGCCATCCGATGGTTTAATGTAATATTTGTTACTGTTCATTGCGCTGGTAGCAATGATAAGTGCAACCAGAAGAACAAAAACAGCAGCAGCATATTTCATCGCCTTTTCCATGGGATCGTCAACTGTTGTGTCAACATCAGTCGGGGGACCACAAGCTATGGATACTTCCGGCTCGGCAGCCTTTTCAGCAGCGGCCTTTTCAGCGGCAGCCTTTTCAGCAGCGGCTTTTTCGTCGGCAGCCTTTTCAGCAGCGGCTTTTTCAGCGGCGGGTTTTGCATCATCGGCCTTAATCGCTTCTATATCGAATTTTTTAAACAAAATTTCCTTTATACGTCCGCTTTCTTGCTCTGTTAGATCGGAGAAGAACGGCGGCGCAACAAAATCTTTCAAATAGTTTTTAACCGGGCTGACGGTGAAAGCCTTTGCAGGTTTCCATGCATCAAATTTTTTATGCAACAGATCTTTTATGGAAACCTTCTTCTTTTCCGGGGCAGCAGCTTTTTTAGCACGAACTGCGGGTTTCTTTTTGGCTTGAGGAGCGGCCTTGGCTTTCGCAGCAGCCTTAGCTTTTGGAGCGGCCTTGGCTTTCACAGCAGCCTTAGCTTTTGGCGCCGCTTTCTTGGTTTTTGATACAGCCTTTTTGGTTTTGGCCATCATCTCCTCATCTTTTTTCTTTTTGGACGTCGATTTGAGCAAACTGTTTTTTCCCATAAAAAAACCTCTTCGAACTGCCGTAGCGAATGCATTCCCTGTCCCATTATATTATGGCTGCAGGGAGCTTCAATTATTATTCTGTACCGCATACCGTATATAAGATCAGAATATAAGATCAGATAAGTTTTGTAAACAATTTTTTCCTTTAAAATGTTCCTTGGAAATAAAACGTTATTATGGTTCTCGGTTTTGTTTACGCTCAATTAGGGTGAGATTAATATGTTGAAAGTACGGGTTGTTCCTTCAGAGGATTCTGCCTGCAAAGGATCAAATGTCCGCTCGGCAAAAGTAAGCTTTCCGGTCTTTTCTACAAAAACAACGGATGACGAACGCGTTCCGTAATCCGGGCTTAAGATAAATAATGGAGAAAGCACGCGTTCCCAACTAAGACCGACCCCGGTGTCCGGCAACATGTCATCGGAGGGAAAAGACCGGTCATTGAGTATGCTAAAAATATCTTCAATATCAATTGTTTGTTTGCCATCGAGCAAGGCGCTAAAAGCAGCCTTTCCTTTTTCAACCTTTGGCCAGGGAGTGTCAAGCAGGTGATTACACAGGCCGAAAAGACCGGGTTTCAACTTTTGAATGTGGTCTGCCATGTTTGAATAATAGAATAAGCCCGACCCGTCACCAACGATGAGGTTGAATCCATTGTAGCGGTGTCCGATGGTTTTGATATGATTCAGGTAGTTTTCCGGTGATTCTAATCCTTGCAAAAAATTGCTGACAAGATGACCCCGGGAAGGGGCATTTTCATATCGCAGGGCAGGTTCGCGGTAATTGGTGATGACTGCAATGCGCCCGGTTCGCGTTACGCCGAGCCATACTCCGCTGCGTTTAAGGTCACGTCCGGCTAAGATATCCGGCATGTCGTTCCAGAAAGCCAGCGGCGCTGTAGGGCGGTCATAATATTCGTCCCGGTTTGCCGCCAGCACGATTCGATAGACCGGATGCATGTCATAAGATATGAGGAGCAGACACATTTTTTATCACATATATACTGACACTTAAAACTTAAAACCTAAAACTTAAAACGACAGCTTTCAGCTTTTTGCGAAACAGACTAAATATCTGGCATATTCTTAAAATATTATCAATAAATATGCAGCAGTTTTTTCTTTACTTGGTTAGCTGTTATTGTTACAAGATGTTTACGTTTTACGCAATGTTAAAGCATTTTGGCTGGAGTGCTATAAACTTAAAAGCAACAATAAATTCAAGACTTTTTGAAACAACTGATTAAATTGCAGGAGATTTGTAAAGATGGATATCAGTAGAAGGTTGGGTACTTTGGTAGTGTGTGCCGTGCCGGCCATTATCGGCGGCGGCATCATTTATGGCATTTTTGGAGATTATGTCTCGGTTTTTATTTATGAAACTCTTCTTATATTGGTGGCCGGCGCATTAGTCAGCAGATAAAGCGCCGGTCATGTCATTCAGCTCTTTACGATACCTATCTCAACGTTAGCCCTTTCACTTAATTTGGAGGCACAATGCAGGATAGAGCTTACCGCGATATTATTCTGTGGTTTTTTCTGGCCCTTTTTCTTGCTTCTGCGTTTATGCTCGGCAAGTTGCTGTGGCCCTTTCTATCTGTGATAGTTATGGGTGCAGTTGTGACTAGTCTTTTCAAGCCTGTTTACAAGTTATTCAACCGGAAAATGAGTTCGGGCTTCTCCTCACTTTTAACGTGTACGCTGGTATTCATCCTCCTGTTCCTGCCGACGGTTTTTTTTGTGGGTCTCTTGTCGAAAGAGGCGTTCGCCCTGTATCAGATGGGCAAGAGCGCCGCTATCAGCGATCAGTTCCGAAGCATTTTTGAAAACAGTACGGTTCTTGATAAAGCAAACCTTTTGCTTGCAAATTTCGATTTGAGTATTACCGCCGACCATCTCAATCAAGCGCTTTCGGAAATAGGTAAAGTTGTCGGCCTCTTTTTTTATCAGCAAGCCAGCTCGATTGCCTCGAACGCGCTCAAATTTTTTGTATATTTCTTTTTTATGCTTCTGATTGTCTACTATCTGTTCATTGATGGAGATCGGTTGATGGCTTTTATTATTGATCTTTCTCCACTGCCCGATGAACAGGACGAAAAGCTGCTTCAAAAGTTTAAGGACATGGCAGGTGCAGTGATCGTCGGGAACGGTGTCGGCGGCCTGATTCAGGGTTCGGCGGGCGGTATAGTTTTTTGGATGTTCGGCTTAAAATCGGCCTTTATGTGGGGTGTCGTCATGGGCCTGCTGGCGTTTATTCCCATTATCGGGGTCGGCGTTGTCTTTATTCCAACGGCTGCTTTTCTTATTTTAAAAGGACGGATCGCGGCGGGTATATTTTTTGTCGTTTATTATATCATTCTTACCGTTGGCGTAGATAACCTGTTGAAGCCCAGACTGGTGGGGCAGCAGGTTAAAATGCATACGCTGCTTGTTTTTTTTTCCATAATTGGGGGATTGAAACTGTTTGGGATTATAGGAATTATTTACGGTCCCCTGGTGATAACCGCTTTTTTGACTTTAACGGAAATCTATTACGCAAGTTATCGGGAACTGGTTGAAACCGCTAAAGATTGCAAGTAAAATCGCTGAGCGATTGTATAGGTGTTAATATGAAACCTGCCGAAAAGATGCCTGAGATCAGCATCGAAAGTGAGATGAAAAAATCGTATCTCGACTATGCCATGAGTGTGATCATCGGCAGGGCCCTGCCGGAAGTGCGAGACGGCCTTAAACCGGTCCATCGGCGTGTGTTGTTTGCAATGCGCGAACTAAAAAACGAGTGGAACAAGCCGTATAAAAAATCTGCCCGCATTGTCGGTGATGTTATCGGAAAGTACCATCCCCACGGTGACACCGCAGTTTATGATACCATTGTGCGCATGGCTCAGGACTTCTCATTAAGATATCCCCTTGTGGACGGCCAGGGTAATTTCGGTTCCGTAGACGGTGATCCGCCGGCCGCCATGCGTTATACCGAGATCAGAATGATGCCTCTTGCTCATCAGATGCTGGAGGATTTAGACAAGGAGACCGTCAGTCTTGCAGCCAACTATGATGAATCCTTAACAGAGCCTACGGTGCTCCCGGCTAAAGTACCCAACCTTTTGGTAAACGGTTCTTCGGGCATAGCCGTTGGTATGGCAACCAACATCCCGCCGCACAACATCTCAGAAGTGATTGCAGCCACCAAAGCCGTCATAGAAAACCCCGAGCTTACATGGCAGGATCTCCTGCGCTACATCCCGGGGCCTGACTTTCCGACCGCCGGTATCATTTACGGGACCAAAGGGATTTACCAGGCATACAAAAGCGGCCGCGGAATAATCCGGATACGGGCCAGGGCCGTTATTGAAAAAGATAAAAAAACCGCAAGAGAGACGATTGTCATTACGGAACTCCCCTATCAGGTCAACAAGGCCAAGCTTATCGAAAAGATAGCAAGCCTCATTAGAAACAAACAAATTGAGGGCGTAAGATATGTAAGAGACGAATCCGACAGAGAAGGGATGCGCATAGCGCTGGGTCTAAAAAAAGAACAGATTGCCGGAGTAATCATCAACCAGCTTTATAAACATACCCAGATGGAAAATAGCTTCGGTATTATCTTTCTTGCAGTTGTAAACAACCAGCCCCGGCTTTTGAACTTAAAGGAGATTCTTGAGCATTTCATTCTTCACCGCAAGGAGATCATCATCCGGCGGACCCGCTATGACCTGAGAAAAGCCGAAGCACGCGCCCATATTCTGGAAGGGTTGAAAATCGCTCTTGAACATCTTGATGATGTTGTTGCCGTGATTCGCAAATCAAAATCGCCGGACGAAGCCAGAACACGGCTGACCACAACTTACGCTCTGACCGTGATCCAGGCGCAGGCCGTCCTGGACATGCGTTTGCAGCGCCTGACCGGCCTTGAACAGGAAAAGATATTAGAAGAATATAAGCGTGTTATCAAGGATATAAACCAGTATAAAGAGATTCTTGCAAGTGAGCACCTGGTTAATAATATTATCAAAGACGAACTTTCCCAACTGCAGGAGGAATTCGGAGACCGGCGTCGCTCAGAGATTGCAGAAAGCACTAAAGAAATTACCATGGAGGATATGATTGCCGAAGAGGACATGGTCGTTACCATTTCCAATACCGGTTATATTAAACGCAATCCGATTACCCTTTACGGGAGCCAGCACCGCGGCGGCAAGGGGAAGACCGCCATGGGTGTGAAGGAAGAAGATTTTGTCAGCCATCTTTTTGTGGCTTCCACCCATCATACCTTTCTGTTTTTCACAAATTTGGGTAAGGTTTACTGGTGCAAGGTGTATGAAATCCCGCGGGCCGGCCGTCAGAGCCGTGGTAAAGCCGTCGTTAACCTTTTAAACTTTGATAAGGATGAAAACCTTACCACTGTGCTGGCAGTGGAGTCATTTGATCCTGGTTCTTACATTATTATGGCCACCCGCAGCGGACTGGTCAAAAAGACGGATCTTATGGCGTTTAGCAGGCCCAGAGCAGGAGGTATTATTGCTTTAAGCCTTCTCCCCGGGGATGAGTTGATTGCGGCCAGAATAACCGACGGCACCTGGAATGTCTTTTTAGGCTCCGCCATGGGCCAATCAATAAGGTTTCACGAGTCTGATGTGCGCCCGACCGGTCGCGTTGCCAGAGGAGTGCGGGGTTTAAAGCTTGCTGTGCAAGACCGCATCGTGAGTATGGAAGTTTTAAGCCATGGCCAGACGCTGTTCACTGCTACGGAAAATGGATACGGGAAGAGAACTTCTATTGATGAATACCCTCTCCGGAAACGCGGTGGTAAAGGTGTTATTACGATTAAGACCACTGACCGCAACGGACAGGTCGTCGGCAGTCTCCTTGTTGATAATGATGACGACCTGATGCTGATGGCGGACAGTGGTAAGCTTATACGCATGGCTGTCAGCGATATTTCGGTGATCAGCCGCAATACCCAGGGTGTAAAGCTAATCGGGATGACGCCCGGCGAAAAGGTTGCCGGTGTTGCCAGGCTTGCAGAAAAAGAAAATGACATCATCTGATGATAGGAAAATGTTCGAATGAAAAATGGAATCAATATAAATGATATCAAAATCGGGGTTGTGGGAGCAGGCAGCTGGGGTACCGCTCTGGCGAATCTTTTGGGTTTAAAAGGTTTTAAAATAGATTTGTGGGTATTTGAAAAGGAAGTAAAAGAACAGATTGAGACATTTGCCGAAAACAAAATTTTTCTCCCGGACTTTCCCCTTTCAAACAATTTACGGCCTTACAATGATATGGCCCGGGTGGTTTCCGGGAAAGAGCTTGTACTGATTGTCGTCCCATCACATGTTATGCGGGAAACAGTGCAGAAAATGTCAGCTCATCTTTCTGAGGAGACGATCGTGGTGTCGGCCTCTAAAGGTATTGAGAACAAGACCCATCTGACCATGTCAGCTGTGCTTAAAGAGGTCCTTCCTGTAATTTCGGAAAGCTCTTTTGCAGCTCTTTCCGGTCCGAGTTTTGCCCGGGAAGTCGCCAAGGAATTTCCCACCGTCGTCACGGTGGCATCAAAAGATGAGCGGGTCGCCAGATATGTCCAGCATGTTTTTGCCACGCCCTATTTCAGAGTCTATACCAGCGATGACGTTGTCGGCGTTGAACTGGGCGGTGCCGTCAAGAATGTAATTGCCATCGCCGCCGGCATCATTGACGGCCTGGGGCTTGGATTAAACACCAGGGCTGCCTTGATCACCAGAGGCCTTGCAGAGATTCGTCGACTGGGCACCAAGCTTGGCGCCAACCCGCATACTTTTGCGGGACTCGCCGGTGTCGGGGATCTGGTGCTGACCTGCACCGGAAGTCTCAGCAGGAACCACACTGTGGGTAAAAAGATAGGACAAGGCATGAAATTAACCGAGATCCTGTCAGAAATGCGTATGGTTGCAGAGGGCGTTAAAACCGCCAAGTCAGTTTACAATCTGTCGAACAAGCTTGGTGTTGATATGCCCATTGCCCACGAGGTCTACCACATTCTATACAAAGATATTGCACCGATTGAAGCCGTAAGCAGACTTATGACCCGTGATCTTAAAAATGAGTTGGATGACCAGGAGATGCTGCGGAACACGTGAGGTCGGAAGTCGG
>JAQYVG010000640.1 GCA_030145595.1 Desulfobacterales bacterium
AAGGAATTACTTGAACTCAAGGGACTCCTTGCCGAGGATAACCGTTTTCTCCACAGTGAGTTGCGACAGATTGCAGGGGAGGAGATCATCGGGGCTGATTTCGGGCTGAGGGGCGTGATGGAGATGGTGCGACAAGTTGCGCCACTTTCTAGCCCAGTACTGCTTTCAGGAGAAACCGGCACGGGCAAAGAGGTTATCGCCGGGGCCATCCATAATTTGTCCATACAAAAAGATGGCCCATTTATCACCGTCAACTGTGGGGCCATACCCGAGAACCTGATCGACAGTGAGCTGTTCGGTCATGAAAAGGGTGCCTTTACCGGAGCGATTTCCAGCAAGCGAGGGCGTTTCGAACGGGCTCGAAGGCAATTCAGACACACCATTGTCTATGTAAAGTTCCCAAAAGGAAAAGAAGAAAAGAGAGGAACCAGTTCAAGATTCAAGAGAAATGTCGCACGAATAACCTTGTCATAATCTAAAATTTCTCTATTAGTTCATCGGGAATATTACTCGCCTTCTCTCAATTTAAAATTCCTTCATGGGGAACAT
>JAQYVG010000641.1 GCA_030145595.1 Desulfobacterales bacterium
GAAAGCAAATTTGACCGGAGAGTTAAGGAGTGATAAAAGAACCGGTGTTATTTTAATCTTCTCTGCACTCAGCAATAAGGCCTGGTGGTGATAAAATTCAACTGATTGAAACCTCAAACCAGGAGGAAATGTCGGTGTTATCTTATCAAGGACAAGGTTAAGCTCCGGATGGATTTCAGCCACAGCAAACGACAATTTTCTTTTTACGACATCAGCAGGGAAAAAATAAAATAAAAAAAAAGTCGCTACCGATAGAATGTAAGCAATATATAAAAGTCCTTTTATAGTACTATTCATGTTGTTGAGTTGAGTTGATAAGAATTCCCTTTTACGAATTCATCAACTACTTATATTCAAATATTATGCCAGAAAAACCGCCCAGAGGTAACAACTGAATAATATCTTGATATTAATGGTTAAATCATATGTTTGGCAGGCGGAATAGAAAAGGAGAAACTTAGATCATGTCAATCCATGGCAGGTATATGTCATTTTTTTGTCGAATTAGTGTCCATCCAGAAATGAGGATTTTTGTTCAATATCAAGGCA
>JAQYVG010000642.1 GCA_030145595.1 Desulfobacterales bacterium
TAAAGTTCACTTTGATGTCATTATGACTATGATGGCCGATACCCTGTACAACATGCTGGCCCAAAAGCTGCGTGGTTTTCAGGATTGCGATGCTCCCAAGATCTTCCGTCATTTCGTCAAAGGCAAGGCAAATATAACTGTAAAAAACGGGGAACTTACCGTCACATATCCACGCAGAGCACATAACCCATTACTAAGAGCTGTACCATGGCATAGGCTACCCAAGTCAATTTCATGGCTTGAATCTGTGAATCTTAACCTCAAATTCAGATGAATTTTAGGCTGAAAATCTTATATCAATATGACGGTTAAAACTAGCGCGAAAATCGGTGATAGTTGGACTTCTGGCAAGATATCTGTAGTCGAAGGTCTTCATTGCAGGGTGGTGCTGCGCTATTTTTCATAAGTGTAATTTGTAATCTAAAAGAGGGTGGACTAAATGGATAAACTCGAATTTGCTGAGGGCCTCGGAAAGAAGATCATCAAAGATCAAAGTATTTTTTTCGAGACTGAGGACAATGGAGATCTGGAACATATTACAAACATC
>JAQYVG010000643.1 GCA_030145595.1 Desulfobacterales bacterium
CTCAAATTCGAAACGCTGGAACCGAACTTGGCATCGGGACTGCCCAACGTATCCGTCTTGACAGATAGAAAAAACAAATCCATTCCCCATCTAGACAAAGACCGCGTTCTTTCAAAAGATATCGAAACCATGATGCACCTTATGAGAAGCGGGAAGATCATCGAAGAGGTCGAAAAAGTTGTCGGAACACTTAGATAGTGCCCGACCGAAAACTGTTATTTTCCCTCCCGCTAAAAGCGGGACGTCCCCGATGAGCGGGATCTACGCTTCGCTTCGACAGGCTCAAATTATAATCCTCGAAATACTTCAATGTATGGATGCCTGTCCCGCTGTATTTAAGCGGGGTGGTTATAATTTTCGCCTTCCCCCGCTCAAAGTCCGGGATCTTCGACTTGATCTTGGAAAAAACCCCTAGTTTTCGTTCAGACACTAATTAGAAAAGTATCATCGCAAATACTGTTCTCCCAACCGATGCAGAAACATCCCGTAAGCCTTCTGCCCCCGCTCGTAGCTGGACAGCCGAAAGAACTCGTTTGGAGAATGCTG
>JAQYVG010000644.1 GCA_030145595.1 Desulfobacterales bacterium
AGGAGCCATAATCGGCAATATGCTAAGGTATACCCTGTCTAAAAGTAAGGGTGTCATAAGAGGCGGACTAAGATCATTACCCCACCTGCAACCTGCCTCTTCCCCATGTTTACCCCGCCTGTCGAAGCGAAGCGTAGATCCCGCCTCTCGGGGCCGAAGCGAAGCGTAGATCCCGCCTCTCGGGGCCGAAGCGAAGCGTAGATCCTGTCCTTCGGGGTCGAAGATGCCGCGGCGCGGTGCCCCGCGTGCCGTGCTTGCCCCGTGAAGTCTTCGCTACTTCACTGGGGTGAAATTCCGCAGGACTATTTAAGTAGGGTAGGTAGGAACTATCGTACTGGGGTGGAATCAGTAACTATTCCACTGGGGCCTTTTGCTATTTCACTAGGGCTCCATGCTCTATGCCCCCGGCGCCATCTCAGCTCACAGCTATCGACTACAATCTAAGATATGACTCCGATGATAACAGAAATTTCCACATAGGGAGCACGGTGATGTTTGTTTTATTTACTTTTAGTTCTCTATCCGCATTTTTTGTGATGAGG
>JAQYVG010000645.1 GCA_030145595.1 Desulfobacterales bacterium
GATGCGGATGTGGATATGGATGACAACGACGTGGATCTAAATGTATTCATACCCCTATGGGTGGTATGAACACCCCTACTTCTTGTATGAGCATAATGACGAGTATTGGAAAATCCTTGTGCTTGTTGTAATATCACGTGCAGTATTAGTAGCAGCCACAGCGGTAACCACAGCAGTGTTGCCAGTGATCCGTTGCTCATTGATTGCTTCATGTTATGTTGATTGTTGATTGTTGATTGATTGATTGATTGATTGTGTGTGATGTGCATTATGCATGCTCACACGCGGTGCTAATTAATTGTTGCAGACCTGACCTGACAGCTTTCAGCTCTGCCCTTTTAACACAAAACCTCAAACACATGACGTTGAAAAACAAAACTGGCTTCAAAACGTGAGTGGAGCAAATCGAAAATGAAGGAATCGAAAAATCTCGAAATTCGAAAATTGGCGGGAAGACACTTGCGTCTGTTTGCCGACCGTATGTACCAAGACGTACGTGGACGTCATCTGTCCGCGGAATGCCCTTCCCTCTCTTTTTG
>JAQYVG010000646.1 GCA_030145595.1 Desulfobacterales bacterium
ATTATGCCAAGGTCGGCATTCCGCTGTCCATACTCGTTGGAATCGTGGTAGTTTTGCTGGCACCGGTATTTTTTAAGTTTTAAGTCAATAACCACCCCTAAAAGGGTCTTTATAAAAATTATTCACCGCAGAGCCGCAGAGTGCGCAGAGTTTTTTGTTATTTTTGCTTTTCGCTGAGACGCCGAAAAGCAAAATGACTCAATCCTTCTGGAAATAAAATGCCCGTATTGGCATATCGCAACCAAAGAATTGATGCCTTTTGTCGTTTCCGCAGCGTATACTGCTTAGTACTTTTCCATTGCCGGCGTCCCTGTCCCGCTACAAGCGGGGTCAACGGCAATGGAAAAATTATTATTCTCTGCGTTCTCTGCGCCTCGAGCGAAGCGGGCGGTGAATATAAACTCACATACCTGCATAGCAAAGCTGGGACCTTCAGCTCAGCTGAAGGTTTAATTGATTAATTAATACCGAAACTAAGAAAGGTAATAGTTATGGAAATTTTAAGAAAAGCATTTTGCCTTTTAGTGATTGCTGCCCT
>JAQYVG010000647.1 GCA_030145595.1 Desulfobacterales bacterium
TTGTCGAGCTTTAAATGATGTAAAAAATGGGGACCGTGGAAATTTAATAGTTGGTGCAAGCCAAACAATTGGAACATACTTAATGCCAAGAGTCTTGGCTTTATTTGCCCAAAACTACCCACAAATTAATATTAATGTTCAAGTTGATTCAACAAGAGTAATTGCAAAAAAAGTTGTTAATCGTGAAATTGATATCGCTGTTGTTGGAGGGGATGTACCTGAATAACTAAAAAAAATTTAGAAATCGAAAACTTTGTCGAAGATGAGTTAATTCTAATTGTTCCTCAATCGCACCCATTTGCCCTTAAAAAACAAAAAAAAATCAATAAAGACGACTTATATCACTTAAATTTTATAACGTTAAATTCCACATCAACTATTCGAAAATTTATTGATAATATTTTAATTCAAAATGATATTGAAACCAAACAGTTTAATGTTATTATGCAACTAAATTCTATTGAAGCTATTAAGACTGCTGTAAGTTTAGGGTTAGGTGCTGCTTTTGTTTCTTTATCAGCCATTGAGAAAGAAAT
>JAQYVG010000648.1 GCA_030145595.1 Desulfobacterales bacterium
CTCCGTTTTGCAGCGAGAATCACCACAGGTCATTTGCCGGCTTTTAAGTCGTGGGTTGGGTAAAAACCACCGTCTACAAATACGACATGGACGTTTTCGGGTTGGTACTCTTGGCATCGTTTTCTCCTTTAATAGCTATAAGAAAACGATTTTATGATACTATGTTAACAGGTGAAAATAATTTGAAGTAAACAGGAAAATAAAATGGGAAAAGCGAACTAGAAGAATTATATGGATCTTTTAAATCCTTCGGAATAAAATGGAACTATAGGGAAATTAAACTAACAACATAATTAAACTGACAACATAACTGCCTTGCACCCTGCAAAAAACGAAGCCCCAATATTTTACGATTCCCAAACCAAAGCATATATGATATTAATTCATAGCGTCTATCCCATCTTGGATATGCATGTATTAATGATTCTAGGTATCCATGTAGATACAGGGGGTTTTTGATATGTCGAAGTACTATATTGTTGGCGGACTTTTATGCATCAGTGGATTGGTAATAGTCGGCTTTCAAGCTATATCAT
>JAQYVG010000649.1 GCA_030145595.1 Desulfobacterales bacterium
CAGGTTGAGAGTGATTTTCGCCGCACCAGCATCCCCGACGATCACGCCGTAGTGACGCTGGCCTCACGAGCGGCTGAAAATTTGGGGAAAAAAATGATTACCAAGAGATCGGGCGGCGGCGCCGATGCCAACGTTTTTTTTGAAAAGGGTATTATGACCGGGGTGCTTGGCACCGGGATGCGTGACATGCATACGGTGCGAGAATCGGTGCGGTTGGATGAAATGGTTCAGACCAGCGAACTGCTGCTGGAGATTATCAGGCTCCACACATTAGAAGGAGGAGCACCCACCTGAAAGGGCTTGAGGAGCGCCCGTCTAAACGGGCTCGAGGACCGGCCCTCCGGGCCTTGAGGATAGCACTTTCTTATTTCGCCTATAGCGAAGCGCTCCTCAAACAAAGTGCTCCTCAAGCGTAGCGCTCTTGTGACATTTGTGCTCATCTGCGTGTGTCTGCGGTTAATTTCATATAAGAATTTCAACGATATTTTAAGAAAGCGATATCATGATTGCATATTTTGACTGTTTTTCCGGTATC
>JAQYVG010000064.1 GCA_030145595.1 Desulfobacterales bacterium
AAGGATCTGCCACGTTATTGATCAGGGTCAGATAGATATTTAACAGAGGGTGTAATTCCCTTTGGATAGTACCACTTAAGTATGTTTTACCTAAGGTAAAGAGCTCTCCCCGCACTAGACGTTGGACGACGTCCGGGTCCGTTAATGCCTCTGAATATTGGTCGCTGCCCAGACCATTGTAATAGAACTCCAGAAACCCATACATATTTTTGTCTCGCCAGACCCAAGCATAATCGAGGTTGGCAACCAGGGAAAAGTAACCGTCACGGTTGCTGTTTTCATCAAGGAAGGTGTAAGTCGCATCCAGGCGCCAGGCCGCTTCCTTCAGATATCCTCTGGTGCCGATCCCGGTTACGAAATCATCGTAGTGATGGGCAGCCATGACGTCAAACTCGGTGGTTCCGGCGGCAAAGTGGACCTTGCCGGCCAGTGAGGATTGGTCGTATTCCACATTATTGGTCAGTGGATTGCGTCTGGGTACAAAGAGGAACTGGAAATCTTTGGTTGTGCTCATCGGTAAATTTGCGAACACCATATCATCCCCGATCTTATAATAGCGTTCGATATCCGTTGGTGCAAAGGGGTTAAACAGATCCATGGGGTTAAACAGCAGACCGTTTCCCCAGGTTAAGGCTTGGCGCCCGATGCGAACCGTACCCCAACGGGGCAGCAGGGTCAGGACAAGCCGGTCCAGGCGATGGTATATAATGTAATCGTTGGTTTCATTGATGGTTTTAGTTAAATCCATCAAACGACGATCGTCGTTCAGGTTGCTGCCGGATATCACACCTTCCTTAAAAAGATTGGGGTAAGTTTGCTCTAGTTCTTTCTTTTTTCGCCAAGTGTCACCGCCTAAAGCCAAAGCTTCATAATGGGTTTCAAGGTATCCCCAATCTGTGAAAAACAACTTATTTTTAAGCCTAAACTCTATGGAACCGTCGAAAAAAGTATCGGTGTCGGCCGGCTGTAAAAAAGATTCGTCATCGGGCCATGAAACAATGCCTGTGGTTTTTAAATGTCCACCCCACTGGGTTTCAATCTTATCAGACCAAGGCTGAGATGTTGATGCGCAAGAGGCCTTTGCACTGATTTGGACCAAGAAGGCAAAAAGCAGAATAATTGCAATGCGCAAGGAATTTTTCATATAATCTGTTGTTTTAAACCGTGACACTATCTAACCTAGGGTTCGGGGAGTTTTCTCTTATGGTCGCTGCATGGAAAATCTTTTTTTAAACCGTGTGAACTCGTGTATAAGGGCTCGTAAAGAAAGAACAGAGGCTTTTATCACAAAAAATAACATGTTTGCTTTACGATAGGAAATCGTTTGCTATGAAACAATTACAGTATACGTCTGTTCTTTCTAACAGATCCCTAATACACTCAAACAGCACACGCTTTAAAAAAAGATCATCCATTCCGCTGACAGATAATGCTCTGTAATAAAAACTCTTCGCCCCCTCAAGTATATGTAAATGCGGTATAAAAATCACAACCTAACACCTAAAACTTAAAATCTAAAACGTAATGAATTCAGGTTTTTACGAATTCATTTTTAATGATTCCGCATAAATTTCAATCGGATGTCTAATCGCAATAGATTCATTTGACTTGGAAAGCGTATCAGCTATCTGCAACATGCAGGCCGGACACCCGGTGGCCACCTGTGAACATGCGGATGCTTTGATATGGTCACATTTGCGTTGGCCGATATTGGAAGACAGCTCATAGTATTGCAGATTAAAACTTCCACCAAGGCCACAGCACCAGTCCGACTCGGTCATTTCTTTCAAGCAATATCCCGGGTTGGCACGAATGAGTTGCCGGGGTTCATCCATTACCCCGAGCGATTTTTTGAGATGACACGGGTCGTGATAAGTTACGTCAACGACACCTGCTCGATGCTCTAATTCACCTTTTTCAAGACCGATTTTTGTAACAAGAAACTGATTGATATCCATGGTTTTTTCCGCAATTTCTTCGACGCCGGCTTTGATGTCGCCGGAATCATCCGTAACCATCAGGGGCCATATTTTGCGGATTGTTGCGGTGCAGGTTGCGCAGGCCGTAACAAGATAGTCAAAGTCGTGTGATCGAAATTTTTCAAGATTGTGGCGCACCAGCCGGTTAAATGTAATTGTATCGCCTGAAGAAATGGCCGGTATGCCGCAACATCCCTGGTTTGCAGGCATATAAATCCCGACACCGCTATAATTTAAAACATCGACAACAGACTGGGCCACGCGCGGAAAAATTTTGTCAATCAGGCACCCGACATAAAAGGCCGCTTTGATCCCGGAGCGACCCGGGTTGGAATTTAATGACGGCAGCATGCCATGAAACGGCATTGGTGCCAGCGGCATGAAATGCCGTTTCTGCAATAATGGTGATACAAATCTGGCACAGGAAGTGCCGATAAGCTCGTTGGCCGGTTGCGTGAATATTTTTTGGAACTTTGATCCCCACTCGGCCATACGGTCAAAAAATTCCGGACGGGACAGCATTCCTCTTAAAATTAATCTTTTTGCCGGCGGCAGTCCCATAAAACCGGTGATAATGGCGCGGGCTTTTATGAAAATTTCAAGGGCGTTGACACCACTGGGACAATTGGCGCCGCATGATCCGCATAACAGGCACTTATTAAGACGCGTGTAAACCCCTTCAGGATCTTTGAACATTTCCTTCATCAGACCGTCTAAAATGGCCAATTTGCCCCGGGCTACATCGGCTTCGCGGCCTGTTTGGGCAAAGAGCGGACATACCGCCTGGCACATCCCGCAACGCATGCAGGTGATAAGCTGTTCTTCAAGTTCCCTCATCAGCGTTGCCAGTGCTTGCATGTTGGACATTTAAATCCTCAGGATTTGGTCATTGGTCATTCGTTATTGGTCATTCGTCACTTGTCATTTGCAAATATTATTCAAGTTCCATGCAGCATACTGCAGGGAACTTGAATATTTTTAACTTTAACCTATAGACTATCATACAGTCAATTTGCTATCATCAGTTTCGCACATATTGGTTATCAATAAAACAATAAAAAAAGATGCTAATCTCATGAAAATACATTAAACTCATTTTTTTAATGGCTTGTTGCTGCTGTTTATAAATATTATACACCTACGGAGATACCATGCAGAATCCAGACTTAATACGACAAATGAAAGAGAAGGCGGAAGCCGTCCAGGTCACTGTCTCAACGATCCACACCATGGAAGATGCGTTTCAGTACACCGTTGATATAACTAAAAAACAGGGAGGCCGGACGGTTGTTGCCGCGGGATTAAAAACCAAAGAGCAGGGTTCTTTGAAAAATGAGTGCGAATCATCCGGGCTCAGGCTGCTGGAATTTCCCTTAAGGCCGCATGCCAACGAAATCCACACATCACTAACCATTGTTGACGGGGGCGTCGCTGAAACCGGAACCCTGGTTCTGGATTCTACATCCGAGGATGTTCGCATTGCTACAATGCTTGCAGAAACCCATGTAGCTGTATTGCCCGCTTCAAAGATAAAACCTGACACCACGGCCCTTGAGAATGAATTGAATGCCGTGCTGAAGGCGGATGTTCCATCATATACCGCTTTTATTACAGGTGCCAGTAGAACGGCGGACATCGAGAGGGTACTGGCCATCGGTGTTCACGGTCCCCAGGAATTGCATATTCTTATCATGGAGGAGAACAAAGCATGATCAAAACAGCCCAGGATATGAAATCCTATAAAAAACAGCTCAAAGAGGCCCTGGCGGACAAATTTCTCAGATCTGCTTTAGACAATTTCAATACGGCCTACAGGGAAAACCGCCCTACAGTCTATGAAGGTGTAGATTTCGAGGGTATAAAAAAAGAAATTGCTGCGGGCAAAGATAGCGCATTGCCTCATTTTATTGAAATGTTTGAAGAATTTAAAGCAAAGGCCGAGGCTGCCGGCGCTAAGGTGCATACGGCCAAGGATGCCCGCGAAGCCAACCAGATTATTGCTGCCATTGCAAAAGACAACCGTGTAAAAAAAATCATCAAAGCAAAATCCATGACAGCCGAGGAGATCTTTCTTAACGATCATTTGGAAAAGAAGGGTTTTACTGTGACGGAAACCGATCTGGGGGAATGGATCATCCAACTGCGGAGAGAGGGACCGTCCCATATGGTGATGCCCGCCATTCACCTTTCCCGCTACCAGGTGGGAGATCTGTTTGCCGAGGTAACCAGTGAAAAACAAGAGTCGGAAAATATTGATAAACTGGTGAAAGTTGCACGAAAACAGCTAAGACCGGCCTATCTGGAAGCGGATATGGGGATCAGCGGGGCCAATTTTGCCATTGCCGAATCCGGAGCTCTCGGTCTTGTGACCAATGAAGGCAACATGCGCCTGGTAACCACCCTTCCAAGGGTTCACGTGGCTTTGGTCGGTTATGACAAGTTGATTCCCGATTTGAAATCAATGTTTCGAATACTAAAAGTCCTTCCCAGAAACGCCACGGGACAGGCGATCACTTCTTATGTAACCTGGATCAAAGGCGCCGTGGAATGCGCTTCCTCTCCCGGGAGCCGCAAGGAAATGCATATTGTTTTTTTAGACAACGGGCGTCTCGCACTTGCCCGGGATCCCGTATTTTCAGAGTCTTTAAGATGTATCCGGTGCGGGGCTTGCGCCAATGTCTGTCCGATTTACAGCAAAGTGGGAGGGCACAAGTACGGCCATGTCTACATCGGTGCCATCGGCTTGATCCTGACGCTTTTTTACCATGGCAGGGAGAATGACAGGGCCATCGTCCGCAACTGCATCAACTGCCAGGCCTGCAAGGAGGTATGCCCGGTAGATATAGACCTTCCGCATCTGATTAAAAAGACACATCGAGCGGTATTGGATCAGGAAGGCAGAACACCGGTCAAAAATTTCCTGCTTGCCAAAGTCATGAAAAACCGAAAACTTTTTCATTTTATACTGCGCCAATCCCATCTTGCTCAAAAGCCGCTGGCCGGAAAAGAGCCTATGATCCGCCACCTTCCACATTTTTTTGAAAAAGAACACGGATTTCGCAGCCTGCCGGTGATCGCCAAAACCCCATTCAGAGATCAATGGAAACAGTTGCGTCCTCAAGTGGTCCAGCCTAAATATACCATCGGTTTTTTCGCCGGGTGCGCCATCGATTTCATTTATCCCGAGCAAGCCAGGGCACTGCTTAAATTACTTAAAGGCCATAGGGTTCAGGTGGAATTTCCTATGGATCAAACCTGTTGTGGATTACCCGCCTTGATGGCGGCTGAAGAAAAAACAGCCAAAGAAGTGGCTCTTCAGAACATAAAAGCAATGCAGCCTCGGGATTACGATTACATTCTTACCCCGTGTGCTTCCTGTGGTTCCCATCTCAAACACAATTATCTCAAGATTTTCGATAGAGATCCTGCTGCGCCTGCCAACCTAGAGGCCTTTATGGATAAAATCATTGATTTCAGTTCCTTTATGGCCAATGTTCTAAAAATTTCTCCTGAAGAATTTAAGGGCACTGGTGAAAAAGTTGCCTATCACGCCCCTTGCCATCTTTGCAGGGGCTTGCAGGTTGTCGAGGAACCCCGCAAGCTGATCGAAATTGCAGGCTATGAGTACGTACAGTCTAAAGACGAAGATGTCTGCTGTGGATTCGGAGGCTCTTATTCAGTTGATTTTCCTGAAATATCCGCAGAAATCCTCAAAAAGAAGCTGGATAATGTACAAGATTCGGATGCCAGGCTGCTGGTTACAGACTGTCCGGGTTGTGTGATTCAGCTTCGCGGCGGGATGGACAAACGCGGGACCAAGATACAGGTCAGGCATATAGCAGAAATTCTTGCCGAAGCATTAAAATAAATGCATCGAAGCTTCCTGTTTGACACTTGGTCTCATTTCGGTACGTTTTCAAAAACTACTCAATGTGCTTCTCACCCGGTTGCGAACGCAACGTTTAAAGCACCGACGTTGGCTCTTCTTAGTGAACTTCGTGGTCTTCGTGATTAGCATGAACATGACCTGTTGGTTCCGGCCTGATCCGTGGTTTTGTCGGGGTGCGTCAAAGGCTAACTCAATTGATCGTAAACAAAATGAAGATTTATAAGAAAAATTTTATCTCACTAATAGAAGAGATACAAAATTTCAAGAAAGGTAAAAAATGTGCTATAATTTTAGTATGATCCAGAGTTTCTTCATTTTGTTTACGATCAATTGAGTTATAGTTTGCAATCTTATGAGGAGGTGGCATATGAAAGTTGCATTTATCGGCTTGGGAACCATGGGCATACCCATGGCCCTTAACATTCTTAATGCCGGTTTAGAGCTTACGGTTCACAACCGGACCAGAGACAAGGAAGAGATTCCGGCCAAAGCGGGAGCATTACAGGCCGGTTCACCCCAGGAGGCGGCAGCCGGTGCTGAGATTATCATCACCTGCGTCAGCGACACGCCTGATGTCGAGGCGGTCATTCTGGGGGAAGACGGTGTCATTCATGGTGCCCGTGCCGGATCGATAGTGGTGGATATGTCTACAATCAGTCCGTCGGCTACCCGTATAATTGCAGAAAAACTCGGTAAGAAGGGTGTTAAAATGCTTGACGCCCCGGTATCCGGGGGATCTGAAGGGGCCCAGAAAGGGACGCTTTCCATCATGGTAGGTGGTGAAGCTGATGACCTGGAAAAAGTTGGTCCTGTTTTAAGGGCTATGGGAGAGACCATTACCCACGTCGGTCCCATCGGTGCGGGCCAGCTTACAAAGGCCATTAACCAGATTGTCGTAGGAGGAACCTACTGGAGTGTGGCCGAAGGAGTTATCTTGGGAGTTAAAGCCGGACTTGATATGGAAAAAGTTCTACAGGCTGTTGGAAGCGGCGCGGCCAGTTCTTGGCCGCTGATAAATCGGTCCGGAAACATGATCAAAAATGACTATCCACTTGGATTTAAAGTCAAGCTGCACCGCAAAGACCTCAATATCGCATTGGAAATCGCCAGAGAAATTGGTGTCACGCTTCCACTGGCTGCATACCTGGAGCAGGTAGAGACCGGGCTCATCGCCCGGGGCCATAAAGATGAAGACTTGTCGGCGGTGGCTCGCAGTATTCGGGAGCAGTCGGGACTTGACTAGACGTTTTTATAGTGCAAGCGACTGGGTACCCTTGGTTTCGAACGGGTCGGAAGGATCATAGCCAGGCGGCCAGAGATTCGACATGGAGATTCATGATAACGATGTTCATCAATTGCCGGGCTCTCCAGGCGGGTAAACATTTCTAAGGGGCCGAGGCTTCTGTTTTATATCCTCAAGCCCCAAGGGACTAATCGAGCTGAAATATCCCACAAAAATAGTGATTTTTCGCATTGACTATTATATTTCCAGAGTTATTTTTTATTGATAAGATTAAGGTTATTTCATTCACGTATTGACTGAGTAATAGGAACGTTCGAAGTCAAGGAGGTGAAGCAAATGGCACAACAAACTTCAGAAGAGAGAGAAAGAGCTTTAAACGGTGTGGACAAGGCCATAATTCGCAAGGACATTCTCCAGAGCTTCCCAAGGCTTTTTGGGACCAAAACGATAAACGGTCGAAAAATCAATGTGGAACAGGAGATTGCAGCACTGGCCCAAGAGCTGCATCCCGAGATTACCGCGGCCCTCACCGCGCGCCGGGCGCTGCTGCATTCTCCCGCGTCGGTCCGCGAGAAATATGCCTGGCCGCAATGGGACGACACCTTTGAGGATCCCGTAACAGAGCAGTTCTGGACATATCGCCAGATCGTCCAGGGCTTGATTGATAACTTTCTCGGTCGGGAGAGCGAGTGGCGCTGGCGGCTCAACGACGAAGCGCCCATCCCCAAGGACGCCCACCCGTTGACGAATCCCGGCTTGGAGCTCACCGGGCCGTGGCATCCGCTGGACATGGCTTTCAAAGCGTTGAATAGTCCGGCGCCCATGAATATGCCGGACTTTGAAGACGCCTCACCGTCTCATTTCCGGCCCGACGGCGCGCCCGCGAATCAGCCAATAGGAATTTTCGCGGCTTTGGATAACGCGAAAGAGATTTTCGAAGGCACCTGGGACGACCACGCCTATAAGGTGGAGAAGAAAGGCAAAACGCGTGAATACAAGATCAATGAGTCCCCGGCGCAGTGGCCGACCCGGTTTGCCCGGCCTCCGAGCATTCACGTGCGGTATGACCACATAACAGTCGAAGGCCAGCCAGTGCATGGTATGATTCCCGTCACCCTCATCTGGGCGCTCAACAACTACGAGTCCCTCACACGTGCCGGTACCGGCCTTTACTACTACATCCCAAAGATTCAGACTCCTCAGGAAGCCCTTATTGTGGAGAAGCTCCTGGTACGGGTGGAAGGCTTAATCGGTGTTCAACCCGGAACCATCAAGATCAAAGTCCTCTACGAGGAGGGGAATGCAGGCCGGTTTTTGCCTGTGATTGCCTGGGTCTTGCGGCGCAGGCTCCTTGGGACGAACGTCGGCCGCTGGGACTACCTGGCCAGCGTAATTGAGATGTGGAAGGAAGATCCGCAGGGCGTGTTTCCGGATCCGCAGTCGATCGGCATGGCCACCCCGAACATGATTGCATATCAGCGATATAACGCGCTGATGATGCTCATGGCCGGCATGAAAAATGGCGAGCTCAGCCAGGGGGCACCCATTGGCGGGATGGCGGCGGTAATGATCTACCAACCAACCGATCCCTATGGCCGCTCGCAGTATAACCCACTGGCCCTGCGTGCGATGGTCATCGACAAGGTGCGAGAGCGTCTGCTGGGTCTCATCTTTGTACCAGAGGAGCAGCTGCCCGCAGATCGACATCCGACTCTGGAAGAGATCCTTGCCGGAGGGGTGAAGGGACGACTCTACGATGCCTATCGGCAAAGTTGGGTGGCCAGTCCTGATCCGTCCTACGTCGCTGCCGGAAATGCACCTTTGCAGGCTCCCGTGACGCAACTCCAGGCGATTCTCGATGCGCCGCCACAGGAAGTGGATGTGAAAAACAAACCAGTGCCGACGGTCGCCAGTGGTCTCGTGGAGGCGGAGCGGCTCCTGCTGCTATCCTGCGGCTTGTTGAATTCGCAGGGCAAGATCACACCCGGGGTCGTCACCGAGGACATGTTCAGCATGCCGGAGAAACTCTTCACGCAAAAACTCTGGGATAGTATCTATGGTGTGCCGAAAGGTGAGATTACTATTGAGCACATCCAGCACGCCTTTTACATGGCGGCGAACTACGGCTTCCAGATTCTTGGCGGTAACTTCGCGGCCGCCATTGACGACTACGAGCTTTGCCTGCGCTTTATGAATGATCTCGCCACCTACCGGATAGATGTGTCGTGGCTGTGGACCCTCCTCCATCATCAGGCCGTCATCACCAAGGACGGCTACCTAAAACGGCCTGCGCTCACCGAGGATGGGCTCACGCCGGCTGAGGACGCTTTCGAGGTCAAGGCCGGAACCCGTTTCACAGAGGAGCTGTTCCAGAGGTTGTGGAACTACCACAACGAATGGACGGCGGCGTTCTTCGCCGAGCTGGACCGCCTCGGCAATCCAGGCCTCTTTGACCGCGCCAAGGCGTCTGTCATTATGGAGATCCTGAAGCGCCAACTGCTGTCGCCCCGCTACATCCAGCACAGCGCCCGCGTGCTCTTCGTCCTGGCGCCGGCGAACGAACAGGAGCGGATGCAGCTTCTCGATGCGATCTTCACCCTCTCGCGCGAGGATGTCGTCAAGCGCGTTCATGCAGGTACGCTGAACAAGTCCGCGTTGGATGCCCACGATTATGTCTATGACATCTTTCCGGGGATCGAAGGAGAATAGCGATCGGCGGTGGGTGCCGGCGACCGGCCGTATGCCGGAAACACATCAATTGGCGGGGTATTTGCAAGGGCCCGAGGCTTCCGTTTTATATCCCAAAGCCCCAAGTGTGGATTGTTGTAAAAATGCCAACTGATATTGGGGAACACGATGCGGGCGTAGAAACGCAGAGAAACATCCTGCCATGAAAGAAACAATTGAACATCGTTTTGTGTTTTATGCATAAGAGAATATCAGTATAAATAACCTGTTATTGGAAAGCTATAGCGGTTCCCATTTTATGTTTTGGTTGTGATTAGTTAAGATTTTACAGAACCTTGCCTGTCAGCCAGAACAGCAACATTCCCACAACAACAGTGCCGCCCAAGGATCTTGTTTTCAGGGCAAAAATAAACGTGGGCACGGCTGCCAAAAGCTCCGGCTGCCAGAGTGCCATGTGTCTGGGCACACCCGTTGTGACCAGTTCCGGCAAAAGGAGTGCGCTGAGGATAGCTGCCGGGATTAGATCAAGCCATTCGACAAACCACGCCGGGAGTTCTCGTCTGGACAGAAGAAAAAGCGGCACCCAGCGAGGCAGGTAAGTAACAAGTCCCATTCCAACAATTAACAATAAATATTCAGGCTGAACCATCATTTTCCCTTACAAATTTCTAATACATTCGAAATGTTATATAATATCGTGAAACGATTCTATTAATTGCTGTCTATCAGTGAATCCAAAATGGACACGATGTGTGTCCAATTCATAAATGAGCAATTTTTGTCCTGATCAAGGCCGCACAAGGGTTTTCGGTGAGGCGTACGTCTGTACGCCGCAGCCGGAAACCCGCGGAGAACGCCGAGCAGGGCAAAAAGGGCCATTTATGGATGGACACTGACCCATTTCCTGATGCCTAGGCCCAATGTTGCGGCAAGCATCGATGCAATAACGATATATGAATTTCCCGGAATCACCAGCGATAGAGCCACTGCCAAGGCGCCTGCTATGACAGCAGTGATCACATACAGGCGACCTTTGAGCTGAAAAATTAAAAGGCAGATAAACATGGCGATGAGGGCATAGTCGATACCGAAAGCACCGGCAGGAATGAAACGGCCGCTGAATCCACCGATGATGGTACTTGCAATCCACGTGATATTGGCGGCATGATTAACGACCAGCGCCCGATCAAGGTCCCAGGTGTTCTTGCTGAATCTGGCATGATTCACGGCAAAGCTTTCGTCGGTAACCCCGTAAGCAAATAGTGCAATTTTTTTCCTTGTAGCTTTGGTCACAAAGACCGCCAGGGAGGAACTCATCAGCAGGTGCCTCAGATTGACTGCAAATGTTGTCAGAATAATAGCAGCTGCCGACGCTCCGGCTGAAAGCATCGATACGGCAATAAATTGGGAACTTCCGGCAAACACTAAAATAGACATCAGGGCGATTTCAAGAGGGTTCATCCCTGCTTTCTGGGCCAGCACGCCAAAAGCAAGCCCAATGGGAACATATCCAAGGCAGATGGGCCATGCCGCCCCCAAACCCTGATGAATTGCGTTTTTGATATTATAATTACTGGTTTTAGAAGCGATCGTCATAAGTTTGCAAAACTTTCATTCATCGCCACTAAGACACCAAGTCACCAAGACAATCAAGAGTGAGCAGTAATCAGTGAGAAGTGATCAGTAAGAAAAACTGATAACTGATAACCGATAACTGATCACTGATATTTGTGTCTTTGTGCCTTTGTGGCAAATATGTTTTTAGTTCCGGCTTTTCCAAATCAGGGTTTTACGAAAATAAAAAAAATCGCTGGTTCGAGGTTACTGTTCAATAAAGCGATCACCCCCATACCAACGAATCCGGGCAACGATACAACAAATGCAAAAGCCCCGCAACCCTCAAATAAGTGTTTTGATGTTATCGTCGATTAATTAAACCTCGACTATTCTGCTTGACAAATTTATTTTAACAATTATTTTTAGTGGCTTGTTTGTATATCGGTGAACATAAAACCCCTCATCTGGCTGATATTTTTCCAAATGAGGATTTTTTTATTGAACTAAGTCGTTCAGTTCAATTATAATTAAAGATCTCTCAATAGAACCAACTCCTGAATTTATTATGCAAAAATCCACACAGAAAGTCAGAAACATTGGAATAAGCGCCCATATTGACTCGGGCAAAACAACGCTTACCGAAAGAATACTGTTTTTCACCAAGCGCATCCATACCATCCATGATGTTAAGGGAAAAGATGGTGTCGGCGCCACCATGGATTCCATGGAACTTGAAAAAGAGCGCGGTATCACAATTGCTTCAGCGGCTACCTATTGCGAGTGGCTGGAGCACGAAATCAATATTATCGACACTCCCGGTCATGTCGACTTTACCATAGAGGTTGAAAGATCTTTGCGGGTACTTGACGGGGCCATCCTTGTTTTATGCGCCGTCGGCGGTGTTCAGTCCCAATCTATTACTGTTGACCAGCAGATGAGAAGATACAAAATTCCCTTTGTAGCTTTTGTCAACAAATGCGATCGCAGCGGAGCAAACCCTTTTCGAATCACCGACCAGATCAAAGAAAAATTGGGGCACAACGCCGTTGCTATGCAGATGCCCATAGGACTTGAAATCGATTTTCAAGGCGTCGTCGACCTTGTAACCATGAAAGCGCTTTACTTTGACGGCGACAATGGAGAATTCGTCCGCACAGAGGAAATACCTGATCATTTATTGGTTGAAGCCGAAAGGCGCCGTGAAGAAATGATTGATGCAGCGTCCATGTTTTCGGATGAACTGACAGAAGCTATCCTTGAAGAACAGGAAATTCCTGAAGATATGATTATTGCTGCCGTTCGACAAGGAACGCTGGCACGTAAGATGATACCGGTTTTTATGGGATCAGCCTATAAAAACAAAGGCATTCAGCCGCTGCTTGATGCTGTTGTAAATCTGATACCCTGCCCCTCTGATGTGCAAAACGAAGCTATCGAAATCGATAATGGAGAAAGAACGGTCGTATTATCCAGTGACCCTGATGCTCCTCTTGTTGCCCTTGCCTTTAAGTTAGAAGATGGTCAGTACGGCCAACTTACTTATCTTAGGGTATATCAAGGCTCCCTATGTAAGGGTGATACGATTATTAATGTTCGAAATAGAAAAAAAATCCGGGTTGGCAGACTTGCTCGCATGCACGCCGACCAGATGGAAGATATCGAAACTATTCCGGCGGGATATATCGGCGCTCTGTTCGGTATCGAATGCTCTTCAGGCGATACTTTTGTCTCCCGCGGCATCAACCTTTCCATGACATCCATGTTCGTGCCTGAACCGGTAATCTCCCTTGCCATTATCCCCAAAGATAACAAATCTCAGATTAATATGTCCAAAGCACTCGGTCGTTTCAGCAGGGAAGACCCCACCTTCAAGACCTATGTCGACGATGAGACCCTTGAAACGATTATCGAAGGCATGGGTGAATTGCACCTTGAAATTTATGTAGAACGGATGCACCGTGAATACCATGCTGAAGTAACAACCGGCAAACCTCGTGTTGCTTACAGGGAAGCTATAACTTGCAGGTCTGATTTCAATTATATCCATAAGAAGCAGACCGGCGGCGCCGGTCAGTTCGGCCGGGTGGCCGGCTATATGGAACCGGTTGCCAATACCGATTTTGTTTTTGAGAACAAGGTTGTCGGCGGCAAGATACCGACCCAGTTCATTGCCGCTTGTGAAAAGGGTTTCAAAAGTTCCATGGCCAAAGGGCCTAAAATGGAATTCCCCATTACCGGCATCAAGGTGGTTCTTAACGACGGTGCCTCACATGCCGTTGATTCATCTGAGATGGCATTCCAGGCCGCAGCCCGGGGGGCTTTTCTTGAGAGTTATCAAAGAGCCAGGCCGGTCATTCTTGAACCGATCATGAAGGTCGCTGTTGAGACACCAACCGAATTTCTGGGGGCTGCCATGGGACTATTGAACCAGCGTCGTGGAATTATTGTCGGCTCACAGGAAGAAGGCCCCCAGTGTGTCGTCGAAGCCAAAGTGCCTTTGGCAGAGATGTTCGGATTTTCAACAGTTTTACGATCAGCAACCCAGGGCAAAGCGCAGTTTACCATGGAGTTCAGCAACTACAAAAAGCTGCCGCAGGCCATAGCAGAAAATTTGCAAAAATGATGGCGTCGTAAAAAGTCCCATCTACTGCGTTGTAGTATTTTTTCAGACACTCGGCATACGACATGTATGGCC
>JAQYVG010000650.1 GCA_030145595.1 Desulfobacterales bacterium
ATCCAAGGTTAATAATACGAATATATCGATTGCCATTAAACACAAAATCGAGTAGAAAAAGCCATTAGAACACCGATATCAAATAATACTACAACATAAAGAAAAAAAGAATGGAGCTGCGAAAATGACCACGACCGATTCTACTCCCCCACCTAACTTTATTCGAAACATCATCGCTGAAGATTTGAAGGCAAACAAAAATGAAGGCCGGGTTCATACCAGATTTCCGCCGGAACCCAACGGCTATCTGCATATTGGACACGCTAAGTCTATCTGTCTCAATTTTGGGCTTGCCCAAGAGTTTGGAGGCCTTTGTAACCTGCGATTTGATGATACCGATCCAAGCAAGGAAGAGGTTGAATATGTGGAATCGATAAAGGAAGATGTCAGATGGCTTGGATTCGATTGGCAAGAACGGGAGTTTTATGCATCTGACTACTTTGAGCAACTCCATGAATATGCCATTCACCTCATCAAAAAAGGTACAGCATATGTATGCGACCTTAGTGCGAATGAGATCAGAGAATATCGTGGC
>JAQYVG010000651.1:0-278 GCA_030145595.1 Desulfobacterales bacterium
AATTGAATTGGGATGATGTGCGATAGGAGTAGGAATACTAAGCATGGGGAATGCAATGTAAATTTAGTTTTAGATATAACTTATTAGTAAGAAGCATTTTCTGAATCAAAACTTTTTTATATTGGATACAGTTAAAATTCGGGTAAATTGTTGGATCACCGGAACTAACGCATGCCCCAGACAATAACTTTATATTACATCATTACACATTGCACAGTCGTGTGATGTGAATTAATTTAGCCAGTGATCCCAAATCCCAACCCTTGGGCATTATGTGT
>JAQYVG010000651.1:288-534 GCA_030145595.1 Desulfobacterales bacterium
AATTGAATTGGGATGATGTGCGATAGGAGTAGGAATACTAAGCATGGGGAATGCAACGTAAATTTAGTTTTAGATATAACTTATTAGTAAGAAGCATTTTCTGAATCAAAACTTTTTTATATTGGATACAGTTAAAATTCGGGTAAATTGTTGGATCACCGGAACTAACGTGTTTGATGACGATGAGTGTGCCATGCTATTTATATAGCTACTTATATGGCCTTCCTATGACTACTCAACGGAAGG
>JAQYVG010000652.1 GCA_030145595.1 Desulfobacterales bacterium
CTGAATCATCGCTGTCGTTGTCGGAATCACTTTCTACGTGTATCTTCTGCTTGATGGGTTTGATGGCCTGTGCCTTGGACTGTGACTGTGCTGGAACGTGTTCAATTTCATCGTCACTTTCTGCCTTGGCATTCATGGGTTCTTCAAAATCATCATCATTGTCATCTTTAGCATCAGCATCAGCATCAGGATCTACACCAGGAAGATCTGGCATGACAAAGTCTTGCTCCGAAGGTTCGACATAAGATTTGGTGGATGAGCTCCTGCGTGATGATCGTCGGGGCATGATTGAAATAATATAATGTGTGATGCGATGCTGATGCTGATGGCACTATGATATGAATACAGTCAGATCAGTCAGTACACTGGTGTTATGTTATGCGTTGGATGCTGGATGCTGGATGCTGGATGTTTGACTGAGATTGGATTGATGATACTGAATGTAATGGGGTACAATATGTATAGAATCTAGGCTAGGTTGTTAGTATGATAGTATGTACAGACAACAACAGTTACCATACATGTGTACACTA
>JAQYVG010000653.1 GCA_030145595.1 Desulfobacterales bacterium
GTTTTGAGCTGGTCTAAAACCCGTAGTCACTGCCTTTCGTTGGACCCGGGCATCTGGCCGCAATTCCCGCTGAAAGCAAGCGAAAACTCCGGCTTTGGGAGAGAAAATCCGAAGCACGAAATCCGAAATACGAAACAAATTCAAAATTCAAATGCTCGAATGCTCAAAACAATATGTTTTGGTAATTTGAATTTTGGTAATTCGATATTGTTTCGGATTTCGATATTCGAATTTTGGATTTATAGTTAATACGACATACGAAATATGAAATAAAGGAAAAACATTATGGCACTAACAGGATTGGATATATTTAAACTCCTACCGAAAACCAACTGCAAAAAGTGCGGTATGCCTACTTGCCTGGCCTTTGCTATGGCGCTTGCCCAGAAACGCGCCAAACTCGAAGACTGTCCCGACGTCTCAGAAGAAGCCAAAGAAAAACTTGCCGCTGCATCGGCCCCGCCAATGCGAAAAGTTGTGTTCGGCACTGGAGACAATCAGGTCCAGCTCGGGCAGGAGACGGTAATGTTCC
>JAQYVG010000654.1 GCA_030145595.1 Desulfobacterales bacterium
ACTCCCGCAAGCACGCTTGCGGGATCTAATAAGCGAAAGGCTAAATTAGATAAAATGTATTTCATGGTACTACCGTATCCAGAACCTTTCTGATTTTTCGCTGTAACTTTTCCGATGCCTTCAATCGAGGTTAAAACCTGGGCAGGAGCATTCATGACTTTTGCAACGTTAGAGTAAACTGGATTATGCCATGATCTGGATTGCCTTTCAGCAATACAGATCAAGGCATTTTGGGGATCCCAATCAAAATTACGAAAAATCCGGGCTTAACTTTTATTCCACCACAATCCGGTCCTTATTCAATTCCAAGGTTTTGACTCCGATGCCTGGGACCTTGATTAACTCATCGGCAGTTTTGAAGGATCCATTGTCCTCTCGATATTTTACGATTCTCTCCGCATATTTTGTTCCAATGCGCTTAAGTTGAGCAAGTTCTTTCACTGTAGCGGTATTTAAATTGATTTTTCCCGAATCGGCAGCCCATACTGGGGCGACCATAATCATAACAACCGCAACAGCAATACCTAT
>JAQYVG010000655.1 GCA_030145595.1 Desulfobacterales bacterium
GAACAATGCAAAGGCATTGCGGGCAGGTCGAACAAGGAATTACCAATTATGAAGTTTTATGATTTCCAGCTTTTGTCTTTGGTAAAGATTCTGCTACCTGGATTATCCTAACAGCAAAATCTATTAAACGATCCTCGAGATCAAATGTTTTATTATCCTTCGACATTCGATATTCTCTCCGAGGCGTAGGCTCTACGAGCCGGAGGCCTTGTTCGATATTCTGCGGTTTTATGAAATACTGCATCTCGTTCAAGCAGCTAATTTAATAGTATAGGAAATCCCATTTTTAAACCAATAAAAACTGGCCCAAAGCATATGATGGTCATTTTTGTTCCTTTAACTTTAGGCACTTTAGGCCTGCCCGCAACGCTCTCGCTTGCGAGGCGGGCGGGCACTTTAAACTTTAGGCACTTAACTTGATAGTGTACTTTCTGTAAGTATTTGTTTTTTTAGATGAGCAAAGATAAGAAAAAAAGGATGATCATTGGTATTACAGGTGCAACTGGTGTCATTTACGGCATCGAAATCTT
>JAQYVG010000656.1 GCA_030145595.1 Desulfobacterales bacterium
GTAAATCTTTTCGATGGCTTTTTTGTTCATAATATCACAACCGATTCCGTAATAGGTATCGGTTGGATAGACGACAATCCCTCCGTTTTTGAGGACATCCACGATCTTCATGATCAGTCGGTGCTGGGGATTGTACTGGTTAATTTTGAGAATCATATGATTTATCAACTCAATTTGTAAAAAATGCCAAACCGTTTTACGGGTTGATCAAAGGTTTGTTCTTATATTTGAATTCAGGAACCGTTTTTTATTATGGGAACCTGCATAATGTCAAGGTTACAATTAAAGATTGCCAAAGACGCGGCCATTTGCTATTCGATGCCCATCATTCTGGTTACCCGTAACCCGTAACCCGTAACCCGCAACTCGCAACCCAAAAGAGGATTCCAATGCCAAAAATTCCACCTGAAGAAGCCTATTCATTTGATGATGTCCTGATAATCCCAAGTTATTCGGATGTCGTCCCCAAAGATGTCGATATCAGCACGCTTTCTCTTTTGCAACATCCTCCAACAAAATAATCAGCACAC
>JAQYVG010000657.1 GCA_030145595.1 Desulfobacterales bacterium
GTTTAACAGCCTCTTCATCCAAATCCAGACCTAAGAGTTCCTCTATCTTTCTAAAATCTTCCAGCAAGATAACGACCTCTTTAGGGTTTCCGTGTTCATCTACAATATATTTTTTACTGATATTCATCGTGAAAACTCCTTGATTTCGTTTGTATTGAGTTTACGGTAAAAGCCGCTTCAAATCAAGAACATATTGCAGTTAAAGAATAAAACATATTTTCTTTTAACCGCAAATTAAAATGACAGGATTCCTTTTTAAGGGCTTTGGGGACGTCCAGAAATAAGTCGTGCTTATAAAGATAGTTATTTACTTATTTATGGATGTCCCGGATAGCCTTCAGTCTTCAGTCTTCGCCTCCGGCTACGCCCCGACAGGTCGCCTTCGGCTTCAGGCTTCAGTCTTCAGTCTTCGCCTCCGGCTACGCCCCGACAGGTCGCCTTCGGCTTCAGGCTTCAGTCTTCAGTCTTCGCCTCCGGCTACGCCCCGACAGGTCGCCTTCGGCTTCAGGCTTCAGTCTTCAGTCTTCG
>JAQYVG010000658.1 GCA_030145595.1 Desulfobacterales bacterium
GTCAGTTTCTGTAACTGGTCGATCATGGCTTGTTTGATTTTAGGGTGGGAGTGACCCTGGTTAACCGCCGAATAGGCGGAAAGGCAGTCCAGATATTTGTTGCCTTCTACGTCCCAGACCCAGATATCTTCCCCTCGCTGCAGAACTACATCCAGGGGTTGATAATTGTGAGCCCCAAACTGTTCTTCCAGATCGATAAAATATTGGGCATCCATGAATGTCCCTCCTTTATTAGGTGCGGTATAGCCCAAATCATATTGGACTCGTACGATGATTTATCTTGCCGGTATGTGCAAAATGCAGTTAATATGATTAATAAAAAAATATCATAAAAAGCTTGGTGAAAGCAATTGTTTTTAAACATAATATTGATTTGAGGTTTGGAAGGTATGTTCCGGCTCGAAATATCAGCAACAATAACTTGCAGCATAGATGAATTCATGGCATTTTATAACTAGTTTCCATCCATAAATGGCTATTTTTCCGATGAGCGGCGTTCTCCGCGGGTTTCCGCCCTCGACGTACTAA
>JAQYVG010000659.1 GCA_030145595.1 Desulfobacterales bacterium
AATGGTTCATTGTTCATTGTGAGTGGTTAAATGGTTAATTTGGGTAATTTGGTTAATTAGTAATTCCCCCTAAGGGGTTTCTGCTTCGCTCCAATATTGACTCCCGAGGTGTCGGGATCCCCGATGAATCGGGATCTTCGCTTTGCTGCGACTTCTATATTTACGAACGATGCTTTTTGGCGTGTCCAGCACCAAATTATCCCGCACTAATTATAAATGAGTTCGAACTCAATTCGCGCGGGACACGGCGGCAACAGCCTATCCTTCGATTACACTCAGGACATGTTTGGTGCGGGATCTGCGCTGCGCTACGAGATTCTCGATGCTCGATGCGACTGGGTCTGCTGGCCTCTAAGTCCTTGCTGCGCTGCAGCTTACGACATGCAAACTGAAATGTCATCTTCGCATGCTGGCGGTTTGCGTTAGACTTTTAGCCCCTAAGGGACAGGATAACATAGGATTATTATAACATATTTATTTTTAGAAATCAAGCGAAATCAAAGAAATTGTCCATTAGAGGGCTAC
>JAQYVG010000065.1 GCA_030145595.1 Desulfobacterales bacterium
AAGCAGGTAAGACGCCACCTGATCTTGGGCCAAATTGTCGACCAGGAAAAGCTGACTCTTGCGGACGAAGAACTGGAAAAAGGTTTTGAGGAGATAGCCGCCAGTGTTAACCAGCCGGCCGAACAAATCCGTAGCTATTATCAACAAAATAGTGATAAGCTTGAAATATTTAAGCATACCCTCCTTGAAAAAGATGCAATTAAGCTTATAATTGACAATAGCACTATCGAAAACGTGGAACCTCAAAAAGAGCAATCTGATCAAAAACAAGAGGATCAGAAATAATGCGGACATCAATTTGATTTTGAACTGCAATTTATGTTTTTAAATAATTGATAAAAGGAGATAACTAGTGCCTTTAATACCAATGGTAATCGAGCAGACCAGCCGGGGCGAGCGTGCCTATGATATATACTCACGGCTCCTTAAGGACAGGATAGTATTTATAGGTTCTGCCATGAATGATGAGATTGCGAACCTGATCATAGCGCAGCTTTTATTTCTTGAATCCGAAGACCCGGAAAAGGACATTAATTTTTACATCAACTCACCCGGTGGTGTGGTTACGGCCGGATTGGCAGTGTACGATACCATGCAATACATTAAGCCGGACATTGCTACCGTATGCATCGGTCAGGCCGCCAGCATGGGGGCACTCCTGCTGACTGCCGGCACCCCAGGCAAGCGCTATAGCCTGCCCAATGCCAGGATCCTGATCCATCAACCCATGGGCGGTTTTAGCGGCCAAGCTTCGGATATTGCCATTCAGGCCAGTGAAATTCTGCGCATGAAAGACACTCTCAACAATATCCTGGTGCGGCATACAGGCAAGGATTTAATCCAAATACAGAATGATACGGATCGTGATTTCTTCATGACCGGTGAAGATGCCAAAGCATACGGCATAATCGATCATGTTATCGTCAACCGTGATGATTTTGATAAACTAGAAAAGGCGGAGAGCTAAAATGACAAAAAAAGGGGACGCCAACGACAACCTCTTCTGCTCGTTCTGCGGTAAAAACCAGAAAGAAGTGCAGAAACTGATAGCCGGACCTGCGGTTTATATCTGCGATGAATGCATCCAGCTGTGCAGTGAAATCATCGAAGAGGAAAAAGAGAAAGACACCGACGATCTGGAACAGATACTTATTCCCAAAGAAATCAAACATATGCTGGACGAATATGTGATTGAACAGGAACAGGCCAAAAAAGTACTCGCTGTGGCCGTGTATAACCACTACAAGCGTCTTGAAACTACTGTTAAAACAGGAGATGTGGAAATCCAGAAAAGCAACATACTCCTGATAGGGCCTACCGGCTGTGGCAAAACGCTGCTGGCCCAGACCCTGGCCCGATTTTTAAATGTACCCTTTACCATTGCTGATGCCACGAGTTTGACAGAAGCCGGCTATGTAGGGGAGGATGTAGAAAACATTATCCTTTCGCTGCTTCAGAATGCTGATTATGATGTGGAAAAAGCCAAGCGCGGCATTGTGTACATCGACGAAATCGACAAAATTGCCCGCAAATCCGACAACCCGTCTATTACCCGTGATGTTTCCGGGGAAGGTGTGCAGCAGGCACTTTTAAAAATTATAGAAGGAACCACGGCCAGCGTACCGCCTAAGGGCGGCAGGAAGCACCCCCAGCAGGATTTTGTCAAGGTTGACACCTCCAACATCCTCTTTATCTGCGGCGGGACCTTTACCGGACTCGAACAGATTATCCAGCGGCGACTCGGTTCCAAGGTCATGGGGTTTGGGGCTAAAATCGTCAAACAGGATGAGAGAAAAATCGGTGAAATCTTAAAGGATGTTCGGCCTGAAGACCTGATCAAATTCGGTCTGATCCCTGAATTTCTTGGCCGTCTGCCGGTGGTGGCTACGCTTGACTTGTTAAATGCGGATGCGCTGATCAGAATCTTATCAGAGCCGAAAAATGCTTTGGTCAAGCAGTTTAAAAAGATTATGGAGATGGAAGGGGTCAATCTTAGATTTACGGACAGCGCCCTTTCAGCCATCGCTAAGGAGGCGTTGAAACGTAAATCCGGTGCCAGGGGGCTGCGTGCCATTATGGAGAGCAGCATGATCGATATCATGTATGAAATTCCTTCCCTGGACAATGTCAAAGAGTGCGTTATTGGAGAAGATGTAGTGCTCAACAAGGAAGATCCGATATTATTGTTTGAGCAGACCAAAAAGCAGGCATAGCGCTTGAAACGTTCACAAGCAAAAAAATCAAAGAAAGAGCCATGATTAATTTACCCAAATTTTTTAAAGAGAATGATGCCCAGGGCCCGACAGAGGTCCTGCCGTTATTACCGTTAAGAGACATTGTTGTTTTTCCGCACATGGTTGCACCGCTTTTTGTGGGGCGTTCAAAATCAGTCAGCGCCCTTGCCGACGCTATGAACAATGACAAAAAAGTGTTTTTAGCCACGCAGACAAAGGCCAAAATTGACGACCCTACGAAAAGAGATATCAGTGCCATCGGAACCATTGCCAGCGTTTTGCAGTTGCTGCGGCTCCCGGACGGCACGGTTAAAGCCCTGGTCGAAGGAAAATCCAGAGCCAAAGTTGTTCGTTTTTTAAAAAACAAAGAGTTTTTTCAGGTTGAAATCACAACGATTGCGGAACCATCATTATCGGATGCGGAGAGTGAAGCACTCACGCGGGCCATTAATGACAGCTTCAACGAGTATGCCAAAATAAACCAGAACATTTCCAAAGATCTTGTCAAAAGTGTTGCCACCATCTCTGATCCCAGCAAGCTGGCTGACACCGTGGCCGCCCATTTTTCCTTCAAGATCGAGGATAAACAGCGCCTGCTGGAGACGGCCACCCTGGAAGATCGACTTTCTTTATTGCTGCGTCTGATAAAGATGGAAATCGACATTTTCCAGATGGATAAGCGCATAAAGGGTCGTGTCAAGGAACAGATGGAAAAGACTCAGAAAAATTATTATCTGAGCGAGCAGATGCGGGCCATCAAAAAGGAAATCGGAACGGATGACGATCCCGGCAACGAACTCAAGGATCTTGAAAAACGCATCAAGCGCAAACGCATGTCCAAGGAGGCCGCTGCTAAAGCCAGGCATGAGTTTAAAAAGCTCAAAATGATGACGCCCATGTCGGCCGAAGCAACCGTAGTGCGCACTTATATAGATTGGATGATCAGCCTGCCCTGGTTCGACAGAAGCAAGGTGCGTACTGATATTGATGAAGCCGAGAAAATATTAGATGAAGATCATTATGGTTTGGAAAAGCCCAAAGAGCGCATCTTGGAATACCTTGCGGTCCAATCTTTAGTAAAAAAGATCCGGGGGCCGATCCTGTGTTTTGTCGGGCCGCCCGGTGTCGGCAAGACCTCGCTGGCAAAATCGGTTGCCAGGGCCACCGGCAGAAAGTTTGTACGTCTATCCCTTGGGGGCGTACGCGATGAAGCTGAAATTCGGGGCCACCGGCGCACGTATATCGGTGCGATGCCGGGCAAGATCATCCAGTCTCTGAAAAAGGTAGGGGCCAACAACCCGGTGTTTTGCCTTGACGAAGTCGATAAAATGAGTATGGACTTCAGGGGTGATCCTTCGGCGGCCCTGCTGGAGGTGCTGGATCCCGAACAGAACTTCAGCTTCAACGACCACTACCTTGATGTTGATTACGATCTTTCAGATATTCTTTTTATCACGACCGCCAATACTCTGCCGGAAATACCGCTTCCCTTGCAGGACCGGATGGAGATTATACGCCTGCCCGGGTATGCTGAATACGAGAAATATCATATTGCCCGGGATTTTTTGATATCCAAACAGATCCAAATGAACGGGCTGGGTGATTATGACCTGCGATTTTCCGAGAATGCGGTCCTGCAGATCGTGCGACGGTATACACGCGAATCAGGAGTAAGGAATCTTGAACGAGAGATTGCCTCGGTCTGCCGCAAAATTGCCCGCCAGGCTGCCAAGAAAAAGGACGTTAAAACTTTCAAAATAACGGCCCAATCAATTCAAAAACACTTAGGTCCGCCGCGTTTCAGGCATGGGCAGATAGAAGAGAAGGATCAAGTCGGTATTGTTACCGGACTGGCCTGGACCCAGGTGGGCGGAGAGTTGCTGTGGGTTGAAACTTTGATAATGCCCGGCAAGGGCGACCTTATTATGACCGGCAAACTGGGAGATGTGATGAAAGAATCGGCCCAGGCCGCCGTAAGTTACGTTCGTTCCCGCACCGGCCAGCTTGCGATCGACGAGGAGTTTTACAAAAAGAAAGATATTCACATCCATATCCCTGAAGGCGCCATTCCCAAAGACGGTCCTTCGGCCGGGATTGCAATGTGTACATCGCTTGTATCGGCCCTCACCGGCCGGCCGGTTTACCGCGATATTGCCATGACCGGAGAGCTCACCCTGCGGGGCCGCCTGCTGCCGGTGGGAGGGTTAAAGGAGAAAATTCTGGCCGCACATCGGGGCGGCATCAAAAAAATTGTGATTCCCAAAGAAAACCAAAAGGATTTAAAGGATATACCTGCAACAGTTGCCAAACAGGTGGAGATCGTTTTTGCCGAACATATGGACGAGGTTCTGCCCCAGGCCTTGATCCTAAATGAAGGCGATACGCTGTTTCAAAAAAGCGATATACCCTTTGAGATCATGTCCAAAGATGTGGATGGGGAGCAGCCGACCGCCTTAATTTAATTCCCTTTTTATGAGTCCGCCGCAGGCGGACGTTTTATAAAATCGCGAAGCGATTTTATCTTGACTTAATATTGTTATATTGTTAGCTGTACAGCTCTTTAAAGGGTAAATTTTGATGCGGGCGGGTAGCTCAGTTGGGAGAGCATCGGCCTTACAAGCCGAGGGTCACAGGTTCAAGCCCTGTTCCGCCCACCATTACAAACATCAAAACAGGCCGGCATAACAAAGACCGCTTGTTACAATACAATTCGGGGGTGTAGCTCAGATTGGTTAGAGCGCCGGCCTGTCAAGCCGGAGGCCGCGAGTTCAAGTCTCGTCACTCCCGCCACAGCAAAATAAATGGGTTGCGAGAAATCGCCAACCCATTTATTGTGTCTAAAACCATACTTTCCAACCTCCTGGCTAAATTTCAAGGCAGTTCTTGATACAAACGTCTATTTCTTATCATATCGATTTCATTTTCAGTAAATGTGATTTTAAAACGGAAAAGGCAGAGTCTATAAAAACTCTGCCTTTTCCTGTTCGGTTGAGCCATTTTCATGGAGTCGCCCGAAGCTGGAGTGTATATTGGTATGTACTAGCTACATTTGTAATACATACCAAGGGTGACAATCTTAGTGCGTTCAACCGCACAATTATGATGGTGTCTCCCCAAAATGCCGTTGTTTTCTCCAGTATCCATCTCTTTATAGATTATATTTGAAGATGACCGGCAGAAAAGATGCACGCGCATCCGAGAAAACATATTAAATGCTACCTCAAACTCTCTTTTTAAGTTTACCATGGGAGGCTCTTGGCCATCACATGGTTTTTGTTTTTGGTGTTAAAGTTGGGCAGCAATTAATTGTGATACTATAATTTTATTATAGCAAAAATCAGGCCAAAATCAGGCCAAATTCTCCATAAAAATTTATCGGCAAATATCCTGCATAGTTATCTTGCCAACTTATTTTTACGCCCGGAATATGTAAAAAAATACATGTCAAAACTATGACTTTAATTTCACATTGTGTAATTTTTTCCCCATTTTGGGGTAATATAAGATTAGGAAGCAATAAGATAATCAAGATAAAGCTGGTAGGCTTTAGCAAATAACCAGCCAAGCATTGAGCAAGGCAATCCGAGGCAAAAACTGTAGATTTTGTGAAACTTAGTGTCAACCTTCTTGCAGCTCCTTTAAATCAGCATAGTAGTCGAGGGCTTCCGGGTTTCTTAACGCATCCTTGTTGAGTACCGGCTGGTTGTGAATAACCTTTTTGACCGCCAACTCGACTTTTTTCATATTAAGGGTGTAAGGGATGTCCGGCACGGCCAGGATTTTAGCCGGAACATGCTTTGGAGAGGCATTGGTACGAATTACATGTTTGATTTTGACAACGATTTCTTCGGTCAATTCATAACCTGCGGCCATCTGAACGAAAAGGATAACCCTGACATCGTTTTTCCAGTTTTGCCCGACCACGACACTGTCTGCAATTTCCTCTAATCGGTCAACCTGGCGGTAGATCTCGGCCGTTCCAATCCGTACCCCGCCGGGATTCAAAGTAGCATCCGACCGCCCGTACATGACCACGCCGCCCCGTTCGGTAACGACAATATAATCTCCATGCCGCCAGATGTTTGCATAAACATCAAAATAAGCGTCGTGGTATTTCCCGTTGTCCGGGTCATTCCAGAAATAGATCGGCATGGAAGGAAAGGGGGCAGCGCACACCAGTTCGCCCTCCTGGTTGATAACCGCTTTGCCATTATTATCAAAGGCCATAACTTTCATGGCCAGCCCGCGGCATTGCAGCTCGCCGGAATAAACCGGCCCCATGGGATTACCCAGCGCAAAGCAGCCGTTGAGATCCGTGCCGCCCGAAATGGAGGCCAACTGCAGGTCGGCTTTAACTTCCCGGTAAATATATTCGAAACCTTCCAAGGAAAGAGGTGATCCTGTAGACAGCACCGCCTTGAGCGGCGTAAGATCATATGTTTTGCCGGGGTTTACACCGGCGTTCTGCAGGGCGGCAATATAGCCCGCGCTGGTTCCGAATATCGTTATTTTCTCGTTTTGAGCCAATTCCCAGAGCGTTTCCGGATGCGGATAAAAAGCATTGCCGTCATACAGCACCACTGTTGCGCCTACGGCCAGAGAACTGACCAGCCAGTTCCACATCATCCAGCCGCAGGTGGTAAAGTAGAAAACAACACCTTCTCTTTTCAAATCGGTATGGAGTATCAATTCCTTCAAATGATGGATCAGAATGCCCCCGGCGCTTTGCACCATGCATTTGGGCAGACCGGTTGTGCCGGAAGAGTACATAATATACAGAGGATGATCAAAAGGAAGCTGTTCGAATTCAATTTCAAGATCAATTTCCGAAGACCTGAAATCTGCGTAAAGAACCGCGCGCGCAACTTTGGTGATATCCGGATTATCTTGGGTGTACGGCACCACAACCACTTTTTCAATGGACGGCAGTTCTTTTAGAATGTCGGCAATACGCTCAAGGGAATCAAGGCGTTTTCCCTTGAAAAAGTAACCGTCGGCCGTAAACAGAACCTTGGGCTTGATCTGGCCGAAGCGGTCCAGCACGCCCTTGATCCCGAAATCGGGCGAGCAGGAAGACCAGGCGGCACCGATGCTGGCGGCGGCCAGCATGGCAATGACGGCTTCGGGCATATTAGGCATAAAGCCGACCACCCGGTCGCCGGACTGCACTCCTGCGGCTCTTAATGACGCGGCGATGCCGGCCACCTCTTTATAAAGTTCGGCATAAGTAATGCGACTGACGTCCTGATCTTCACCCTTGAAAACCAGGGCTGTCTGATCGTCGCGGTATCGCAGAAGATTTTCGGCAAAATTGAGGCGTGCTCCTGAAAACCATTTGGCACCGGGCATTTTACCAAGATCGTCAACCACCTGATCATAAGGCTTGGAAGCGATAATGTCTGCAAATTCCCACATCATTGACCAAAACTCGGGAATATTTTCAAGGGACCATTGATAGAGTGACGCATATTCACTGAAGTTTTGGTTGTATTTTGCATTAATGACGCTCATGAAGCGGTACAAGTTTGTGCTTTTGATTCTTTCTTCCGAAGGTGTCCATAATAATTTAGCCATTACAAGTCCTCGCGGTTCATTTTAAGTATTATAATTTAACTGATTGATTACTCAATAATATGGTGCCATTGCGGCGTCAAGGCTTATATTGTTAAAGCTTTCACAAAACTCTCGAATATTAAACCCTGGCTCAATTAGGGTAAAAAATTACTTGCGGGGTTTAGCCTATTCTGGCAAATAGACACGAGCAACATTTTAAGCTCCCTGCGGTCTTGTGCAAAGCGGCCCGATGGTGGATCGGGTGTTGCAGTTCAAGGGCATATAAGAGCTTTGCCCGACGGATGAAAGCGGTCTGTTCGCAGAAAGGTTGGAAAGTGGACCAGGAAAGATTGAAGGAAGAACGGGCAATCCTTAAACAGATTGCCCGCAAGTTTACAAATTTTGAAAAAAAACGACAAGGCTTAATTCCCATCCTTCAGATGGTTCAGGAAGAGCTATCCTATCTTTCTGCGGAAGCCTTGAATATGGTAGCCGGCTACCTGGAAATTTCCAAAAACGAAATTTACGGGGTGGCCACGTTTTACAACCAGTTCCGCTTTCAGCCGCCGGGCAAGCACCCGATCAAGGTTTGCCTGGGGACCGCCTGCCATGTCAGGGCCGGCGATATTATCCTTGAAAATTTTGAACGCAAACTCAAAATTTGCGATGGCGAAACCAGCGATGATCGGGAATTCAGCCTGGAAAGAGTTGCCTGTGTGGGTTGCTGTGCCTTAGCCCCCGTAGCTGTTATCGGGGAAACCGTCCACGGTCATATGGCCCCCAGTAAAGTGGAGGGACTGATATTGAGGATTGAAATAGAAAAAGAAATGCAAGCCAGAGAAAAACAAAAAAATGAATCCGGCCAATCATAAAAAAATCGATCAGGCATTCGGCACGATTCACGCCGAGGCATTGCAACGCCGCAACGCGTTTAAAACAGCACCGGTCCCCAAAATTCACATCGGCATGGCAACCTGCGGGATTGCCTCCGGAGCTCTTGAGACCAAAAAGGCCTTCGAAGAAGTCCTGGCTGAACGCAATTTAGATGCCCGCATTCATACGGTGGGGTGCCTGGGCCATTGTTACGCAGAACCGGTGGTTATCATCGATCACCCTGATTCCGGATTTCCTCCAATTTTTTATCATGAGGTAACCGCCGGTAAGGCCAAAATGCTGGCAAAGCTTTTTATAGAAGAAGGTGACCCGCGCTTCGAGCATGTTTACGGTGCCATGGAAGCAAACGACCTGATCCCCTCGGTCATGGACTTTTCCCGCTTCAATATGGAGAAACGGATAGTTATGGAAAAGTGCGGGTACATTGATCCTGAAGATATTTACGATTACATTGCCGAAGGCGGGTATGCAGCCCTTGTCAAGGCCCTGCAAAGCAACCCTGATGAAATCATCCAGGCCGCACAAAATGCCGGTTTAAGAGGCAGGGGCGGTGCCGGTTTTTCTACCGGCCGCAAGTGGGAATTGGCCCAAAAAGCCGCGGGAAAAGATAAATTTGTAATCTGTAACGCCGACGAAGGCGACCCCGGTGCCTACATGGACCGGACAATTTTAGAGAGCAATCCGCACCAGGTGATTGAAGGTATGGCTATCTGCGCTTATGCCGTCGGAGCCTCTAAAGCTATTGTTTATGTCAGGGCGGAATACCCCCTGGCGGTCAAACTGGTAACCAAGGCCATCCGGCAGGCTGAAGAACAAGGGCTTTTGGGAAGTGGCATCCTGGGCAGTTCCTTTAATTTGGAAATTGATGTGTTTCAGGGATCAGGCGCCTTTGTCTGTGGAGAGGAAACGGCCCTGTTTCGGTCTATAGAAGGCTACAGGGGTACGCCCCGGCATCGGCCGCCGTTTCCCGTTGAGCAAGGTCTGTGGGACCGACCGACGGTTATCAACAACGTCAAAACCCTGGCCTCGATTCCGCCTATTCTGAATAAGGGCGCCGACTGGTACCGCAATATCGGCACCGAGAACAGCTCCGGCACGGCGATTTTTTCCATTGTCGGTAATGTTGTCCATCCCGGTTTGGTGGAAATTCCCATGGGGGTTTCGCTGCGCACTCTTATCTTTGACATTTGCGGCGGCATTCCAAACAACAAAAAATTCAAGGCTGTTCAGATCGGAGGACCCTCCGGCGGCTGTCTGAATGAAGATTTTTTGGATACTCCTGTTGATTTTGACTCCCTGACGGCCGCCGGGGCCATGATGGGGTCCGGAGGCATGGTGGTGATGGATGAGGATACCTGCATGGTGGAAGTCGCCCGGTATTTTCTCGATTTCACCCAACATGAATCCTGCGGCAAATGCACGTTTTGCAGGATCGGGACCCACCACCTGCTCAAAATACTGACCCGCTTAACCAAGGGTGAAGGACGCGAGGGCGACCTGGAACTGCTTGAGGTTCTGAGCGCAGATATTAAAAACGGCTCGCTGTGCGGCTTAGGGAAAACCGCTCCCAACCCGGTGATTACATCACTAAAGTACTTTAAGGATGAATATGAAGCGCATATTAACGAAAAACGCTGTCCGGCGCTGATGTGCCGGGCACTGACCGCTTTTTATTTTGATCTGGATTTATGCGCCCGGGGCTGTGACGCCTGCGCTACCTGTTGTCCGGTTGACGCTGTCTTCACTACCCGCAATCGCAAGAAGGGTGTTGACCAGGAGCTCTGCGTAAAATGCGGCGAGTGCGTGGTTGCGTGCCCTCCTGAATATGACGCTGTTAGAAAAGTATCTCCTCCGGATCTGGTTCCCATTATTGAGAAGCCTTCGGAGAAGACATAATATATTAATGAGGACTGCATAAGATGCCTAAAATTTTGGTGGATGACAGGGAGATTGAAGCCGAAGAAGGGTCAACGCTGCTTCAGGCCTGCTTGAACAACGATATTTACATCCCCAACCTTTGCTATGTTGAAGGGATGCAGTATCCCTCTTCTTCGTGCAGAATGTGTTTCGTTGAAATCAAAGGGCAAGACAAACCCGTGGCCGCATGTGTCGTAACGGTCAGAGAAAATATGGTCGTCAAAACCGAGACGGAGACGGTCAGACGACTGCAGCGTTCGGCCCTGCGCCTGCTGCTTTCGGTACACCGCGTCGACTGCAAAAACTGTCAGGCCAATAAAAAGTGTGAGCTGCAGCGTATCGCCAAATTCTTAAAAATCGGCTTAAAGCCCAAAAAGCTTGAACAATACCTTAAGGAGCCGGAAATCGTCCAGGAGCACCCCTGCCTTGATTATTACCCCAATCGATGTGTTTTGTGCGGCAAGTGTCTCTATGTCTGCCGCAAGCAGCACGGCCAGTCGGTCTTAACCTTTGCCAAACGAGGGTTTGAGACTATAATCAGCTTTTATGGCCAGGATGATGAGTCCAAATTTGAATGCGAGGGCTGCACGGTCTGTGTTGATATTTGCCCCGTTGGTGCCCTTATCATGAGAGACCTTTGAAAAACGTCCCCTTTTGCCCAATCCCGGCGTTAGGCTCAATTTTTAATCCTCAAAATACTCGATGTATTCCTGCGGTTAAAAATTTCGCCTGCCTTGGCCTTGCCCCCCGATTAAATTTTAAAAGATTAAACGGGGCAGGCAAAATTGAACACTTTTCAAAGATCTCCATGAGAGACCGAGAGCAACCCTGAACCGCAAAATACCCGCCATTTTCTTGACGCTCAATAGAGGTTACACCTCAAGCAAGTCGCAGAGCAGTCGTACGCCGAAACCGGTGCCGCCGGCGCCGCAGTAGGCGGTTTCTTTTTTAATATAGACGGGGCCGGCAATATCGATGTGCGCCCAGCGCGATTTGCCTACAAATTCTGCAAGGAACAAGGCCGCGGTGATGGCGCCGCCATAACGCGTGCTGCTCATATTGTTCAAATCAGCAAAATTGCTTTTGAGCAGTTCCTTATAATCATCGGGAAGCGGCATTCTCCAGCAGCGCTCATAGGTATTCTCTCCGGACGATACAATCTCTTGGGCCAATTTATCATCAAAAGAAAAAACACCGGCAATTTTTTCGCCCAGCGCCACGACGCATGCTCCGGTCAGGGTTGCCAAATCAATGATGGTCCGGGGGTTATATTTTTTGAGCCCGTAAGCCAGTGCATCGATCAATATCAGCCGTCCTTCGGCATCGGTGTTGCCGATTTCCACGGTTTTGCCGGCATAACTTGTGATGATGTCTCCCGGCCGGGAGGCCTTCCCTGACGGCATATTTTCCACCAGCGGAATGATGCCGACGAGGTGCACCTTGGATTTTAACTTTGCGGCGGTGATCAGGGTTGCCGCTACCGCCGCCGCACCGGACATGTCTATTTTCATGTCCTCAAGCGAGGCCGAAGGCTTAAGATTGATACCGCCGGAGTCAAATGTAACGCCTTTGCCCACCAGCACGATGGTCTTTTGAGCCTTTTGGGGCTTATGTTCCAGAATTACCATGCAAGGTTTGTTCTGACTTCCGGCGGCAACCGCGAGCAGTGCGCCGAACTTTTTCTGTTTGAGCTCTTTTTCGCCCCATACGGTAACGTTGAGTTTTTCGCGGCGGGCCAGCCCGGCAATCGATTGAGAGAACCGTTCGGGCACTTTATCGTTGGGTGGTGTGCTGACCCATTCTCTTGCAAGGGCCGTACCCTGACAGATGGTTGCGATGCGTGCCGCTAATTTGCGGTGCTCTTTGGCAGCAGCAGCTTTGACAAGCAGGTTGATTTTCTTTAAGGGCTTGTGTTTTTTTTCTTTTTTGTATTTATCAAACAGATGGTTGCCCAGGCAGGCCCCTTCCATCAGCGCTGCAAGCAGCGGTTGATCCTTCAAATTTATTTTTGAGGCCGCCGGAACAGCAATCAGCACTTCTGAAAGGTCCTTTTTGATACACTCCTTAACGGCCGTGCCTGCCATGGCCCGCATTGCTTCCAGGTCGATTTTAGCCAATTTCCCCAGCCCTATAAACATCAAGCGCACGATCTTAACATCCGGCAGATTATAGAAGGCGATTTGATCGCCTTTTTTGCCCTTGAACTCTTTGAGCTTTTTGGCCCTAGGGATAAGTGCAGCAATGGTTGGGTCATCATGGATGTCTTTATCTTCACAAACAGGAATTACCAATGTCTTGGTTTTTGCTTTGCTTAGATCAACGGCTTTTAAATGTATCATGGGCTGCTTCTCCTTTTTCACTATAGATTTTAAGGTTTCATATCATATATTCTGTTGGTATAGTCAATGAGAATATAAGTTGCAAGTCTGCTTTTGTAACTTTATAATATCAATGATTGAAGATTGTTACCCTAATTGAGCGAAAGTCGAGGATGCCCCATATCCAAGGCGTCCAAGGGTGAAGCCGTAGTAAGCTACTGCAAACCCTTGGCAACGCGGGAGATGGGGTGTCATCGGCTTTCTCGCAGGAGTGTGTTAGATGCGAATTGTTACCAGACCGGATTTGGACGGGGTTGTCTGCGCCGTGCTTCTTAAGGAAGCAGAAAAAATTACAGAGCCTGTCAAATGGGTGCAGCCCAATGATATTCAAAAAGGCCGGGTTAACATCCGCAAGGGCGACATCATGGCAAACTTGCCTTACGACGCAAGGTGCAGTCTGTGGTTCGATCACCATTATACCAACAGAATTACCAGGCCGTTTAAAGGTGCCTTTGAGCTGGCCCCTTCGGCCGCACATGTCGTTTTTAAGTATTATAAGCACATGTTGCAACGCGATTACAGCGAACTGGTCCATGAGACTGATAAAATTGATTCGGCGGATTTATCTATGGCCGAGGTGCTCTGTCCTGAAAAACACCCGTATTTATTGCTATCCATGACGATTTTTGGACATGCTGCTGCTGAGGAGCGCTATTGGAACAGATTGGTAGAATTATTAACAAGGCTGCGAATTGACAATATTCTTGATGATGCGGGCGTCGAAAAAAGGTGCCGGGTTGTGGTTGCGCAAAACAACCAATATAAAGTCTATTTAGACGAGTACACGCAAGCGATTCAACATGTGTGTGTTACGGATTTTCGCCCTTTAGGTAAAACCCCGGACGGAAATCGATTTCTGGTCTATGCCTTGTTTCCCAAAACGGTTGTGAGCGTTAAGATCCGTTATGATGATGACGCCGGGAAAAAAGTTGCCGTCAGTGTCGGGCATAATATTTTTAATAAAAACTGTAATGTCAACGTCGGCATGATGCTTTCAAAGTTTGAAGGCGGTGGGCACCGCGCGGCAGGTTCATGC
>JAQYVG010000660.1 GCA_030145595.1 Desulfobacterales bacterium
TCAGATTGTCAAAGTTGATGTGTGGATTATTGCCGCCACAAACAGAGATTTACAGGAAACCGTAAAAGCAGGGACATTTCGCGAAGACCTGTTTTATCGCTTGAGTGTCGTTCCGATTACACTTCCTCCTTTGCGTGAAAGAAGAGATGATATTCCGCTGCTGGCTAACCACTTCTTAAGCAAGTATAACAAAAAAAGAGGTAAAAACATAAAGGCTATTTCTGATCGAGCCATGAAAGCTCTGGTTGAATATGATTGGCCGGGAAACGTCAGAGAGCTGGAGAATGCCATTGAGCGAGCTGTCGTATTAACCGAAGACGATATGATTAAACCCTCCGACTTGTTATATTACGGATTAACTGTCCAGACGCCTTCAAAGTCAGATGCAGGCCAGGCTCAGCGTCTTATTGATGTGGAAAAAGAGCATATAGCCAGGATGCTTAAGATGTTCAATGGACACAAAGGCAAGGCAGCAGAATCTCTGGGAATAGACCGCAAAACCCTGCGCGTGAAGCTAAAAAGAT
>JAQYVG010000661.1 GCA_030145595.1 Desulfobacterales bacterium
ATACCACCAACCCTGAAATTGCTCATCTGTTTTTTGTGAAGTCACGATGCTTTTCCTGGAGACCTAAATGGATCGAATTAGATTGTAATTTCAAAATGATAAAATGCCCTCATGTAGATGAAAATGTGCTGCCTGTCAAGGTAAAAGGGGGAGAATGTGTTTGGAATTTTGAATTTTGGTCATTGTGATTTATTTGTGATTTGGGTTTTGGAGCTTGGGATTTTGACTATTTATATAAGGTCTGTATATCACTTGCATTCAGGTCTATACCGGGTTACATGGCATGGCCCTGTGGCAATATTATCCTCTGGGATGGAACTTCTGATGCAATTCTTTGAGGTGTTTGCGGGTGACGTGGGTATATATTTGCGTCGTAGATATATCCACATGCCCGAGCATAACCTGCACGGCTCTTAAATCCGCGCCGCCTTCCAGCAGATGGGTGGCAAAAGAATGTCTCAGGCTGTGGGGAGAAATTTTTTTATGAATCCGGGCCTGATCGGCATAGCGCCGCAGCAGTTTC
>JAQYVG010000662.1 GCA_030145595.1 Desulfobacterales bacterium
GTGGAAGAAAAAGAAATCATCACTCGTGCCCCTTCAAGGGGCTATTACGGCCACTATCTTTGGGCCTATGGCAATTCCTATCAACCAGGCTATTCCAGCACACGCATAACCGTCCGCCTGACAACGAATCTGTATGATGTTAAAACGGAAAAACTTATATGGTCCGGTAAGTCAGAAACATTGAGACCAGACTCAGTCAATCAAATCATCGATGATGTGATTAAATTAGTGATTAAAGATTTACAAAAAAACAAACTGCTTCCACAAAAGAGGTAACAACATGAGTAAGCATATCGATCTAAATTCATTAACAATAATATTCATAACATTTCTTCTGTTTTTTATAGCCTTGTTTGTTAAAGGGTTTACACACGATATTTTACTGGAAGCAGGCGTACTTGTAGTTTCTATAAAGTTAATCATGATGGCGTATAAGCATCGTGTTTACATCGATGAACTCAAGGTAGACCTTCAGGAAATTAAGACACTTATTCGACACTCGGCTCCAAATCCCGCAGGAACC
>JAQYVG010000663.1 GCA_030145595.1 Desulfobacterales bacterium
CGTACAGTTCCACCCTGTCGGCCAGCTCCATCAGCTTGCCCAGGTACATCACCGCCACCCGGTCGCTGATGTGGCGCACCACCGACAGGTCGTGGGCGATGAACAGATAGGTGAGGTTGAACTCGTCCTGAAGCTCCTCCAGCAGGTTGATGATCTGGGCCTGAATGGACACGTCCAGGGCCGAGATCGGCTCGTCGCAGACGACGAAGCTGGGCTGCACCGCCAGGGCGCGGGCGATGCCGATGCGCTGGCGCTGGCCGCCGCTGAACTCGTGGGGGTAGCGGCTGGTGTAGTAGGGGTTGAGGCCGACGACGCGCATCAGCTCCTGCACCCTCTCCCGCCGCCCTTTGCGCCCGCCGGCCAGGCCGTGGACGACCAGGGGCTCGCCGATGATGCTGCCCACCGTCATGCGCGGGTTCAGGGAGGCGTAGGGGTCCTGGAAGATCATTTGCATGCGGCGGCGCATGCGGCGAATGTCGCCGCCCTTCATCTTGGTGAGGTCGTGCCCCTCGAAGGTGATCTC
>JAQYVG010000664.1 GCA_030145595.1 Desulfobacterales bacterium
CCTGTCTTATGGATTTTCGATTTCAATAAGCTTAATAGCTGTAGATGCATTCAACCCATTGAAGATGGAAAATAATTATATACCAATCATACTACGTGTAACTCATCTACACATACAGTACTCTTCACACACTATCATTTATTTCATTTTTATAAAGCGATAAGAAAATTCAAAATGTGGAGAAAGAGACTAGACACGTGGCATGACTGGGCATGCCACACGGGAAACAAAAAATATGTTGTATGATGATTGGTGATTGATGATTGATGATTGATGATTGATGATTGATGAATGATGAATGATGAATTGATGACTGACTACTGAGTATTCACCAATTCAGTACGTACTTTCAACTTGTATTCATTCATCATTACTACAAGTTACGCTCGCAGTTGAATCCTTCATGCAACACCTCATTCGTTACGAATTGAAACTAGAAGCTACAGAATTATGATGAAGGCGGCACTTTACAATGATTTCAATGCACCTATTGAGGTGACGTCCGTACCCAAGCCTAGAC
>JAQYVG010000665.1:0-362 GCA_030145595.1 Desulfobacterales bacterium
GATCAGCGAGAAACAATGCAACACCAAACACTAATTCAACTCACACAAGCACTACACGTAACTACCAGCATGCGATCAAACCAAAGATTATTTATTAAATACTGTAGTGTATTGTTATAAAGAAAATTGAATTGATTGATTGATTGAGGTTTGTTTTTGATGCTGGATTGATTTTTTTACAATTCACAGCGATACTGCACTTTATGTAATTGCTGGTGTTTGATACCGTAGGAGTAATTCTTGCGAAGACCTTGGGATCAGCACGATGGAAAATTATGAGGATAATACTGTACATTCATTGCACTCTGGAAAGCATTCTTTAAAAGATGAAGTATCATGTTTTACTTCTGTCTCACCCAAAT
>JAQYVG010000665.1:372-519 GCA_030145595.1 Desulfobacterales bacterium
GATCAGCGAGAAACAATGCAACACCAAACACTAATTCAACTCACACAAGCACTACACGTAACTACCAGCATGCGATCAAACCAAAGATTATTTATTAAATACTGTAGTGTATTGTTATAAAGAAAATTGAATTGATTGATTGATTGA
>JAQYVG010000666.1 GCA_030145595.1 Desulfobacterales bacterium
GACATCCTGGAATATAAAAGGATTATTGTTAAGGAGAAAAAAATTGTTCGCCGGACGATAGAACTCTGGCATGATAACAAATTGGACATTGTAGATTGTTATCTGATTGCCTGTTTGGAAGGAGATAGACAAAATATTCTTTATAGCTATGATCGTGACTTTGATAAGTTCGAAATTGATCGCAAGGAGCCTTAATTCGTGTATGCCGTTGCGCACGAACATCCCGGACTTCCTTTTCACCTTTCACCTTTTACTTTTAACCTTTCGCCAAACAACTCCCGTCCCGCTGAAAGCGGGACGGGAGTTTCATAAAATCGTAACACGATTTTATTGAAATATCAAAAAGTTGAGAATAGTTATTTGCTTGTTTATGGACGTCCCGCAAGATTCCCAAATTTTCTAATTAACGGCCCCAAAACCACAATTTATTAATGAGTGACTTTACGCCTCCTACATGATAAAATAGATTAAAATGATGGAGGAACAAAATATGCGTACCATTATATTATCAGATTCACT
>JAQYVG010000667.1 GCA_030145595.1 Desulfobacterales bacterium
GGTGTGGGTGTTGGGTGGTGCTCCGAATAAAGTCGAGCACCCGCAAAAAATTTTTGTTTTGGTTTTCAGCTGGGCATGCACTTCCAGCCCGATAACGGGTTCATATGCCATGTTTGCCTTCAAGCCATAACTAGAAAAAAACGTAATCTTTCAGCCACTAAGGCTCAAAGACACAAAGAAATAATATCACGAAAACACGAAAGAACGAAAACACGAAAATTAAAAAAAATTATGTTATCGTGATTATCTTGAAGTTTTTAGCCGTAAAAAGCATAATTTCCATATTAATTGCTAAATAGTCAAGCTATAAAATCGCTTTGCGATTTTATAAAACGTCCCGCTTAAAGCGGGACCCAACAAAATGAAATCCAGGTATTTTGTTTTGACAAAATGTGCTGTAAAATTTTATATACGGCATTCGGGTTTTTTGAACCTTTGTTACTTAGCCATCTATAGGTGATGGTTTCGCAGAAAGTCAGAAAACGACGCTTTGCGAACGTTTTAAGTTTTAGGTGTTA
>JAQYVG010000668.1 GCA_030145595.1 Desulfobacterales bacterium
GGATTTGCTGAAGGAGAAAAAGTCGTAAGGGGATTGCAGATTCATTCTTTATTCTAAGAATTATCCATGGAGCCAAAGAAAGAATCTGGTGTAATTAACGAAAGTAATTTCACTGAATCTAAAGTAGCTTTAGTATATGGTCAAATGAATGAACCTCCAGGTGCGCGTATGCGTGTAGGTTTAACAGCATTAACAATGGCAGAATACTTCCGTGATGTTAACAAACAGGATGTTTTATTATTTATTGATAATATTTTCCGTTTTACTCAAGCCGGTTCAGAAGTATCAGCTTTATTAGGTCGTATGCCATCAGCTGTAGGTTACCAACCAACATTAGCAACTGAAATGGGTGCTTTACAAGAACGTATTACATCTACAACACAAGGTTCTATTACTTCAATTCAAGCAGTATACGTACCTGCTGATGATTTAACAGATCCAGCTCCAGCAACAACGTTTGCTCATTTAGATGCTACTACAGTATTATCACGTAACTTAGCTGCTAAAGGTATTTAC
>JAQYVG010000669.1 GCA_030145595.1 Desulfobacterales bacterium
GAAAAGACAAACATCGGCTGCACTTGAGGAGCCTGGCATGTATCCGGTGTTCTCGGTCTTGGGGTTGCTTGTGTTGTATCCTATCTGAAGTCTTGCTGTTTTATCTACGGCTTTCATTTGGGTCTTTATTTTCTCTCTTGTCTCCGGGTTATGGACTGCTAGGTTGATTTCGTTTATCATTCCTACGTCGATCTACATTGCTAAGCTGCTCTGGAGGTATTGGTCCATTCCTACACTATCTTTTGCTAGGCTTAGTCCGTTCACGTTTACATGGTGTATCCGGAAGCTCTTCGATGCTCTCGGAGTTGGCCACTTGTTGCTGTATTGGGGTTTGTCTCCTTGCCAGGTGAGATCTTTAGTGGTCATTTTGCTCTGTTTGACTTGATTCTTTTGCTTCTGTTCTTTTATTGTTTTGCTGAGGCTCTCTTTGCTTTTTGTGTTGCTAAATACTGAGTGGGTTGATTTTGGTTGATTCTTATTGATGCTTTTGAGATTGGGTGTGAAGGATTGAGACCT
>JAQYVG010000066.1 GCA_030145595.1 Desulfobacterales bacterium
GCAGTTCTTCTATAATTTCGATTTTGTCGACATCGCCGGCATGGATGATCAGGTCAACGCCTTTAAGGGCAGCGGTCGCTGTCGGGAGAAGCACGCCGTGGGTGTCAGAGATGACACCCACGAGAAAATTTTCTTTGCTTTGCAGCTTTGTTGAAAGAATCATTTTATTTATTTTTTGAGGAATTTGGCAGGAAGGGGTGGATCGGCCGTCAGCCCCTTGCCGGGTATTATCATAAGGGTTGATGTTCCGTGGGCCAGGATCTTGCTGCTTGCGTTTGTCACGTGGGCTTCGGAGTATCCGAGAGTTCTTCCATGTTTGATTTGACGGCCTTTGGCAATCAGTTTGCCTGAGGTTGCCGGCGAAAGGTAATTCAGTTTGAGATCAACGGAGGTTGCGCCGGCGTTTTGATCTTCAATTTCATAAAAAAATGCCCAGAACGCGGCAGCGTCAATTATGGATGCAAAGGCCCCGCCGTGAACAAGACCGAAAGGCTGTAAGTGCTTTTGATCTAAATCTATTTCAACAACTGAAAACCCGATGCCGATATCAATAATTTTCATGGAAAGCAGTGAAAAATAGGGGGATTCATTGACGAGCGCTTTAATTCTTTTAATGTATTCCGGATTTGGTTTTTTCATAAAAGCCTTTTTAAGTCTAATACAGGATCCGGATCAGGGTTTCCATTTAATAACACTTTTTTCGAAATCGATACTATAATCAAAATTCCGCAAAAAGTCCATGCCCAGCAATCCGTTATAGCCGACTGAAGGACCTTTGTGTTTAATGATGCCCACAAGCGGAAATTTCAATTTTGCAGGACCAACTTTGATGTAACTTATTTTTGCTATTTTGAAATCGAGCACTTTGCCTGATATTACTTTGGCTTCAGCCTTTTTTGTCTGGGTGATATATAATTGGTCTGCGATGTGTTGATGCACCGTTGTGATCGTAGCCCCTGTGTCGAGCAGGAGTGTAGCTTCTACTTCTTTTCCTCTGTATCCCAGTTTAACAGGCACAAGTACACGATTCCCATCAATCGCAACTTTGGTTTGCACACGTTTTAAATATTTTTCTTTTGCAATCTTCTGTTGTTGTCTTGCTTTTATCAATTCATTTTTTCTTAAAAGTTTTTCTTCAGCAGCTCGCCGCTTTCGGGTTTCCTCGGCCTTTTTTGCGTCAGTTTTCAGGTTGTCGACTTTTTCCTTTTCAGAAAGATGATCATACTTTTCCTTGTAGACGGTAATATTATTTCTGTATTCCGGCGGGATATTGCTTTGATCGTCAACAAAATGGAGCTTTCCTTCTTTATCGAGATATTTATAAAACTCGGCGGACAACTTTAAAGGGACAAGCAACGATAAGGCCAGTAATATCCATAAAAATGCCGCTGTCTTGCTGTTATATCTCATTTTAGGCATCTCCAGATCAAACTCTTAACCGGGGCAGCGCTGGATAAATTCAGACAAAAAAACCTTTTAAATTTGAATTCATCCCGCTGCTTGTTGGAGCGCAGCGGAAATCCCGCTTATCGGGGCAGCGCGGGATGAATTCAAATAAAAAAGGAACCTTTCGCCAAATTGATCCCGCAGTCTGTGTTGCGGGAGTTATATAAAATCGCAGCACGATTTTATTTTATGAAAAATTAGAAGTCTATTTGTCCTGCAAGAAAACCCACCACACATTGTCCTGCAAGAAAACCCACCACATATAAAGACCGAATAAGCACCACATGAACAGTAATCTGACATAGGACATCCAGTCTGTTGGCTTTTGGGCTCTCCCGTACTTGTCAATTTTTCCAACCTTCCGCTTGCACATATCGCATACTTCAGCATGAATCAGGAGATAGGCAAAACACGTATGACATTTTTTAATTGTTGGCAATCGGGGTTTGTTTTTACTAAGTATTTTGAATGAGAATAAAGCCATCGTATTCCTCAAACCAAGCGTAAAGCGTTGTAAGCTCCTCTTAAGCCAAACTGGAGACCGTTTGTTCTATCTCTTTTATCGTCACCATTGCTATTTTCCTTGAGTTCATTATTATCCTGAATACTGCATATAATCAAATTGATCTGTATAGATTCCAAGAGGTTTTGGCAATCGAACAGAACACATAATGTTTACTAATTTACAATTTTTTTTCCATCATTATTTCCAGCATGGTATCGTCTACTTTTGCCATACCAATTTCACTGATTTTACTTAAATGGTAAATTGTTTCTTCAGCTGTTTTGCCAACAAAACCTTCTAGCTCGGTAATACCATGATTATTTAAAGCCATATAAGCCGAGCGGATGGCCGAATCAGTTGAACTGACTACTTTTAAAGCGCATCCCCCTTTTGCACCGTCACAAAGCATACCGCCAAGATCGCTTACGAGATTATTGACAGCTAAAGTAATTTTTGCCGTATCATTTCCTTTTTGCTGATAAACAATGGCAACGGCGGCACCTACACCGGCTGCTATGGAGCAGCCGCAAAGGGGTGATAAATCGCCGGTAAAGCACTTTACATAGCTGTTTATCAAATGGGATAAAGCAATGCTTTGAAGAATCTTTTTTTCTTTGATTTTAAAATATTTTCCAACGTTATAAGGGACTAAAATAGCTACAATTCCCTGATTGCCGCTTCCGCCACTCGACATTGCCGGGAGATTCAGACCCGCCATTCTGGCATCTGAAGCCGAGGCGGTCAGTATTTTGCTGGAAGAAAAAATACCCTTCAACAGGTACCCCTTTTGCACTAAATCGGCAAGATAGTAACCGACCTTTTGCAGCTTTAGCCCTGCTTTGGAAATCTTCAGGTTCATATCAATGCCATGCTGTATATAGTTATAATCATCATCATCTATATGGCCGGCCAAATCAATCAACGCGGACATTTTCATTTTCTTGATTATCGGTTTATATGCTTGCCCCTTGAATGCGGTTTCATTGTTATTTTTTTCAAAAATTGGTCGGTCATTTTTTTCAAGGCGAACAAGATTTGTGTGGCCGTTTTCAAGCACAGCTCTGGCGGAACCTTTATCGGTTTTGATCGAAACGTCAATGTATAGATCAGTTTTGGACTGATCGTAAATAACTTTTGCTTTTTTTGCCCGAATCAACGCTTTGGCCCGGCGTACCATGTTATCTTTTGTTCCTTTTAAAATCTCCATTTTCAATTCGGGTTTTTTGATTAGTGCTCCGAGAACACCGGCAATCAGATTGCCCTTTTCTCCGCCGGTATTCGGGACCGTTACCGCCAAACCATTTTTATACACTCCGGGGTCGACGATAATATTTATTGCTTTAATCCGACCTTCGGTTTCTTTAGCGGCTATGCCGGCGGCATATGCTACCGCGATCGGCTCGGTACATCCTAAGGCAGGAAACACTTCATTTTTCAGAACCTCTTTAAAAAGATTCAACTTGCACATTATTTTGTTCCTTAGCTAGTGTCCGTCCATAAATGGCCCTTTTTGCCCTGCTCTGCGTTCTCCGCGGGTTTCCGGATGCGGCGTACAGTAGTACGCCTTACCGCAAACCCTTGTGCGGCCTTGATCAGGACAAAAATTGCTCATTTATGAATTGGAAACTAATTAGTACTCAAATTTATTTATGGATGGACACAAGTTAATGCTGCAACTGCGCCCCGTCCGGGTTTACCGCTCTATGAACCAACCACACCGCCAGGGCCATGGCTCCGTCTAGAACGCCGCACACAGGCGCGGCCCACGGTACTTCGTGGAACAGGGGTGTTATGAGCAAAAAAACCAACGCGATCGATTTGGCCGTGATGATCAGGCTTATTCCATTGTATCGGAAGTATTCGATCAGGTAACCGCACGCAAGCACCACGTGAAATATACCTACTTGGCGGCCGAAAAAAATAGGGCGGATATTCTGGGGCCACCCACCGAACTTAACGGCCCAGTCGGGTATCATGAGAAATACGAGACCGATGATCAGAGTATGCAATGCCACCAGAATGATCAGTAATCGCTCATGGGTAGAGGTGAAACTCATAAGTGTTGTCCTTTCATTTCTATGAATGGAGCTGTCATTGATACAGATATCACAAAATTTTGAAATTTTGAACCAAGAAAAGGATTTTAAGAAACTGCGGAAATAAATGGACATTTTATCTTGTTTAACTCAGGAGAAAAGGTTATAAGAATCCGCTTTCTATAAAATCGTATTGTGATATTATTTGCGGGGAAAAAATAAATGGGATTACTGTCATCATCTGTTTCCATAACACGCTACAGAGTTGAAGGCGATCTGGAGAAACCGGTTATTGAAACAGTGGCCGCGGCACTTAAAAAAAACTCAATTTCAGAAATAGATGATCATGCTTCTGAACTAACCGTTGGGTGGACTGCATTTGATAATCCCTATCAGCCCGGCTTTGAGGGTTCTTCATTTGTTTTCGGGACCCACCTGATTTTTTCACTGCGGATTGACAAAAAAAACATTCCATCAAAAATTATTAAAAAATATTGTGCCATTGAGATGGCCAAAAAAATGGAAGTAACCGGCCGGAAATACTTAGCGAAAAATGAAAAGAAAATGATAAAAGACCATGTTTTCAATCTCCTGAGCCTGCGTATTCCGGCAACCCCAAATATTTATGATGTTTTATGGAATTATGAAGATGCCTCATTATGGTTTTTTTCAAATTTAAAAGTCGCTAATGAAAAACTCGAATCATTGTTTGCAGAGTCTATGAAGCTGAAGCTGATACGACTTTTTCCGTACACAATCGCTCAGCTGACGGCAAGTTTGTCGGATTTGGAGCTTGATGTTTTGGCCCAACTTACTCCCGCCAAGTTTGCGGAGTGATAGATGCTTGATGTAGCAGTCGCATATAATCGTTTTAAATTTTTGGGAGATGAGTTTTTGACATGGTTGTGGTTTATCATTGAAAATGATCCCGGGTATTTGAAAAATGTGTCACCTGCCAAACCATCTCTTGAAATTGGGAATCGAATTGTCCTGGAAAACCGACATCAACAAACCGTTGAAAGTATAACCATCAAGGGTGATGATGCCAACCTCGAAGAGGGAATCTTGGCCTTGCGAAAAGGCGCGGTCGTTATTGAAATGAATCTTTGCTTAAAATCAGACGATCAAGAATGGCGCTTTACAATCAAAGGAGAGAGTTTAAACATTTCCGGCTTTAAAACCCCTTTTGCGGGTCCGGTTGATACAGCGGAAGATCTAGAAGGAGCTGCTATCGAAAAAGCTTACCTATATGATCAAGCGATTCAGCTTATTGATAATTTGTTTAAAAAATTTATAAAAACAAGAATTTCAAACGACTGGCAGAATAAAGTTATTCCACTGATAAGAAAGTGGATATACGCGCGTTAGGTTTGCCTTGGATCCTTTCCTATAATTGAGGTGTTTCGCCGTCGATACGCTCGATGTAATAAAGGGTGGCTCCTACCGGAGCAAAGGATAAAAAGATGATATTCAGGCCCGGAATCAAAAACCATAGCCCGAATCCGAGGTGGAAACTAAGATTTTTGAGCAGAAATTTAAACCGGCTGCCGAAAGGCTCTATCCTTCTGGCCGGAATCAGGTCGGTGTTGTCCCAGGACAAAAAAATTGCCGCCGCAAGTGATGAAATGATCGTTGTGACAGGAGCCAGTGGCGTGAGCCAGCCAAGAACCATGAGTATCAGGGCAATCAGCACCGGAATTACTGCCCTGGGGATCTCCTGTTTGAGCAGGTAGAAAAAATGCTTAAGCCATGGCATGCGTTGGGCCTCTTTTTCCTGCCCGGTAACCCTCTGCTCGGTAATCCTGGACATGGCATCCATGATGATTACGCTGAACAGAAGCTGGGAAACAAGAAAGGAAACCACCGACGAAAGCCCCACGAGTAACAGTGCCACCAGCCATGAAACAAGATGCCACAGCCAGACGACCCAGGAACTCTCCGGCCGGCCCCATATTAAACCCAGAATCTCATGGTAGTATGAAAGGACAAGGCCGGCCGAAGCAATGGTGATAGCCACAACGACCACAAACCGGACAAGTCCTAAAAACAGCAGACTCGGCGTTTTGACCCCCAGCTTCAGTCCTTTGTAATTATATGCTATGCCGCTGAACAGATCCATGGCTATAGATATACTTCGGCCGCAAACAGATGTCTACCGTTTTTTATTATTTGATCTCCAGGTCGACCTTGGACAGGGCAGTTTCCGGATCTGAAGCCGCATCTATAACCACCATCCATAGGCCAGAATTGGGCAAAAGGGTGCGTTTTTCAAAGGTCTCGGATCTTGACATAGCCGATTAAGGTACCAGTCCTACTGCCCGCACTGCGCGCTCAATCTGCTCGAGACGGGCTTCAAGACTACCCGTATAACCGATGGCCATCCGTATAAGTCCGGGAGAGAGGCCGATTTTGGATTGATCCTCCGGCGGAATTTCCGAAGAAGTAGATGATCCCGAGCAGGACATCAGAGTGTCATAATAGCCAAGAGAAACGGCGATGAGGCCGAATCGTTCTTTATTCTGTAGCAGGGACATGAGTTCTTCCGCCTTTTCCTTTGTACCGCAGTCAATGGTGAGCAATCCGCCATAGCAATACCCCGGATTAACCATGGATTTAATAAGACTGTGCTGGGGATGCGATTGTAATCCGGGATAGGCTACCGGTGCGCCCAGATTGTGAAGAAGCTCAGCAATTGCCATGGTCCGTTTACAGTGTTCCCGCATCCGGATCCCCAGGTGAGGCAGACGCTGTATAATATCATAGGCAATACGCGGGTCCATGGTGGGACCCAGAAGCATAACGCGGCCCGTATGAAGGTCCATCAGCTTGTAAATGAAATCCCTGTTTGCACAGATAACACCGGCAATAGCGTCGCTGGCGCCGTTAATAAACTTGGTCATGGAAGAGATCACAATGTCGGCACCGAGTGCTGCCGGCGTTACAACCATGGGCATGAAGGTGTTGTCAATCACTAAAGTGAGTCCGCGCTTGCGTGCCAGTTTCGAAAGCGCTGGGATATCAGCTACTTTGAGGGTCGGATTTCCTATGGTTTCGGCGAAAATCACACGGGTGCTCGGCAAAATGGCCTGCTCAAATGATGCTGTATCCATGGGATCGACAAAGGTTGTTGTGATACCCATCTCTGGAAAAAGCTCTCGCAGGAGTGCATGGGTTCCACCATAGATTGTATCGCTTGATATAATGTGGTCGCCGCCTCTGCAGAGCTGCAGCAGGGTGCAGGAGATGGCCGACATGCCGCTGGCGGTGCAGACTGCAAATTCGGTTCCTTCCATAGCAGACATATAGCGTGCCAGAACATCCACCGTGGGATTAAAATGCCTGCTGTAAAGAAAACATCCTCCCTTATCCACCCCTCTGAGACCTTGAAAGATTTCCGGCATTATAGCGGGGTCTATGACCGTGAAGGTTGAAGACCTGGAGATGGATGGAGTAACACCGCCGTGTTCGCCGAATTCTCGGCGGGTTTCCCACAAAGCCTGTTCAGGATTGAAAGGTTTCATTGGTAACCTCCTATTGTTGCTCTATATTACCTAAAAAGTCGTGAAACTATGATGACAGCGATATTATTTGCAGTTTAAAGAGTGCAACATAGGCGCCGATTTAACGTAGCGAAGCGAAGATTTATCCGCCTCTGGAGGACCCCGCTAATCGGGGCTCCGGTCCTGTCATTTCCGTAAAGGGCGATATGAATACCGTTAGGGCGCTGTGGCCTGATATTTGGGATGGTGTGATGCTTTGATATATCATGAGAAGTCGCGGAAGCCATCCCAAATATCGGGCCACGGGCAGCGCTTTCGTATCCGATCGGCATATCGCCCTTTACGAAAACGACAGGACCTCCGTAATGCAGTCATCATTTATTTACAAAGACCAATCATATCTTTTATTCAGTAACAAAAGAGGGTGAGAAACTTGAGTAGAAAAGTTAAAGACATCTTACAAACATGGAAACATAAGGGAGGGTGGAGGGTCAAGCAGGAAATTTGATGATTACGATTTGATCCCACGCATGCCGTCGCTTATTGCAGCCTGCAGGTAGAAATAAAGTCCATCTTTAGGGACGGATTGAGTAAAGCGGCAGGTGTTATCCCAATCGATGTATATCGGCATTGGGCGCATACGACGTGAGGCGATGGCGATGTCTTTGGAAAGCAGGTCAACGATAAGCATGTTTTTGGTTTTGTCTGGCAGGGTTGTTTTTTCGCAAAATATTTTCGATGCTCCTTAGATTTTCACCCCAAACCAGCCCTCTTGCAGTCGACAATTGATTATGTGCTCAGTTTATTTAAGGATGAATACATATAATATCGGTCATTTGGCTGAGAACTTGAATGGAATTTGATGATATAAAAGAAATATTAAAATGAATGAAATTGGGATAATTTGGAAATTTTCACAGGTCAAGACATCATGCATTTTCGATCCAATGGACTGGATACAAGATATGGAAAAAAAGAAAGGCAGAGCCTAATCAAAGACCCCGCCTTTTTTCGCTCAATTGGGGTTACAGTAAAAGGAAAATATCAACTAAATAGCAGGCTTGTTCTTCTCTCGATCCCAAATCTCCTTTCAAGGCCGCTGGCGCTGGGATCACTGAACTTACGGCGGTTTTTGCCGGAGCGTTTATCAACGTATTTCTGAATGAAATTATCCAAATTTGAGATCTGATCGTCCGTAAGTTCATAAAATTGCACACAACATTGCCTTATTGCTAAAGAACTGCTCGGAGCTTTCTTATCAATTTTGAAGTCTGAAATAGTTTTAGACTTTAGCTTCTGCACATAAACACCTGATCCGGAATACAATATGTCAACTTCCAATGGCCCGTATATTTCCCCTTTTTTGCCGATATAGCTAAATGCAAAACCATCTCCACTAATGTCTCGGATTGAGCCTACTTTTTCCTTGTCAGATTTGATGGATACAAAGGCATCGTCTCTGACTTTAAATCGATTTTGTTTTCTTCTTTCAATAAAATCTTTTCTATCCATCATAGCCAAAGCTCCATATCTTATTTATAAGATTTATCGATTATCAACGAAGATATCAAATGTAAGTGATAGATGTGTAATATTTTATTGTAAATAAATCAAGTGGAATTTGGGGTGGTATGTAGTGGGTATAGCGCATACTCATACCCGCTATTCCGGTGATACAATATCTTGACCCAGACAAGGCTTGCAAAAAGAGCAGATTCCTTGCCTCTGCATCTTCAATTTTGGTTCCGAAGGCCAAACCGCAAGATATGGAATTTTCCTGCCTCAAACCAGACCTTCTTGCAGAAACTGCTTCTAATTAAATCTGGTAACTGGCAACTATTTTTTCTTCATCTGTTTAATAAGATCAGGAAGTTGTTTTTGTGCTGCCCATAGCCGCAACGTCTGCCGATGGTCGTTTGCAGGAACTCCGAGAAGTGTTTTTCCCGGCGCCACATCACTTATAGCGCCGGTGTTTCCGCCAAGTCTCGCCCCGTCCCCAATGGTCACATGATCTTTAACTCTCGCACCCCCTCCCATAATAACGCCATCGCCTAAGGTTACGGATCCGGCAAGTCCTGACTGGCCGGCCATCACACAGAATCGGCCAAGTTTGCAATTATGGGCGATTTGAACAAGATTGTCTATTTTCGTACCGTCGCCGATCGTTGTAGCACTGAACTTACCCCGGTCAACACAACTTCCTGCCCCAATCTCAACACCGTCACCAATCTTAACCGTACCGATTTGTGGGATCTTGACCAGGCCTTGTCCATCCGGTGACGGTCGATAACCAAAGCCGTCGGAACCAATTGTCACGTTCGGATGGATAATACAGTGATTCCCTACCCGGCAGCGTTCACGTATGACCGTGCCGGACCAAATAATCGCCTCGCTACCGATGCTGGTGTCATCCAGTACGGTGACATTGGGGTAAAGCTTGGTATTGGCACCGATAATAACACCGGGCCCAATATAACAGCCGGCTCCGATTGCAGCACCTTCGCCAATTACGGCTGTGGAGTCGATCACCGCGGTTGAATGGATACCAGGCCCACATTTTGGAGGCGTCGTCTCAAACAGTCGAAGGACGTCTGCCAAAGCAAGATCGGCATCGGCCACACGTATAAGCGCCCGGCCCTGTCCCGGTTCGACATCAAAGCTGTCATTGACGATTGCGGCAGAAGCACGTGATTGGTCCCATAATTTTATGTATTTCTTATCCCCAATAAACGTTAGCTGGTTTGTCGTTGCCTCAGAGATTTGTTCTACACCTGTGATCATGATCGTCAGGCTACCGTCAAGTGTACCGTTTACCGCTTGATTAATCTGTTCGGTTGTATATTGTTTCATAATTGCTCCTGATAACTGACTGGGTTGAAGATGCTTTATGGATTTAGAATGCTTGCCATTTGCATAAGGTCTTTATCCTGCCCGACTGCAACGACGGTATCACCTGCCTCGAAGCGATACGAGGCTTTAGGATTAAAGCGCATTGTGCCGTCTGCTTTTCTAATAGATATGATAATCAGATTAAGTTCCTGACGGAGTCTTGATTCTTGTAGAGGGACATTGATAAGTCTGGAAGAAGCACTCACAGGAAATTCTTCTAAATGAATATTCGCACTTTCGTCAGAAAAGGCTAGTTCCAGAAAATGGATTACAGTTGGACGCAATATTGCATGAGCCATTCTTCTAGCACCCAGGGCGTAGGGAGAAACAACCTTGTTAGCGCCGGCGGTGTATAGAGTTTTTTCTGTTGCATTTTGGTTGGCCCTTGCCATAATAAAAAGTTCAGGATTAAGTCCCTTGGTAATTAGAACCAGAAAAACATTATCTGCATCGGTACCTAAAACAGATATAATCCCTCTGGCGCTTTTAATACCTGCTTTTATTAGAATGGCCTCATCAGTGGCCTCACCTACGAGATACAGAATGCCATCTTCATCCATAACGGGGACTCGCTTTGTATTCTGCTCAATGACGACAACATTTAAATTCTTCTGAGTAAGATAGCTGCACAGAGCCCGCCCCATCCTTCCGTATCCACAGATAATAAAATGGTCTTTCAGCTTGTTGATTTGTTTGTCCAAAATACGCCTCCCCAAGACATGTCGGATACGTCCTTCCACTAGAAACTGGACTGCGTTTCCAACGACGTAAAGGAAAAATCCGACACCCAAAAAAATGAGTAAAACCGTAAATATCTGGCCGGCCGCACTTACTTTATGCACTTCTCCGTACCCGACTGTAGCGATGGTAATGACCGTCATGTACAGAGCGTCCATAAACGGCCATCCTTCGATCACCATATACCCTGAAACGCCAAGGGCAAGCAGGCCAAAAAATAGAACAACGCTTATGATCAGTATTTTTGTACGATCCACGTGAATAGTTACTGTTAGATTAGCTTATAATTAGAAAAAGTATAGAGAGATGAAGTTTGTGTGTCAACAGACACTATCAGATTAATAACATTGAAGATAACGTAAAGCAATCGCAAATATTTTAGGCTTCATTTTTGGGTCTGTCATGGATTCGTCGAAAGTCTTGTCATACCCACGCGCCCGCGACCAAGGCATATCCGGGGCTAATACTATGAACCCTTTTCGTTTAAGAGAATTAGAGAGTTTGCCAATTGGTAATTGTGGTAACAAGTTCCCCCTTTCCCGTGCATTAGCAACACCCCTACTGTTTCAGCAGCCTGAAGCGGGGCTGTGCTGATGGAAAGGACAAATGTTGTATATTCATACTCCAAGAGCATTCTCATAAGTTTCTTCTTTAGTTTTGCAGTCAATGCATTGAGTTGTGACTGGTCTGGGTTCAAAACGTTTAAAAGAAATTTCTTCCTCGCATTTCTCACAAACACCACAATGTATTATAAACTATTTAAATCATAGAGTTGTTCTGCTTGACATTTATCCAAATACTGTTATTGATTGGAATTTCTGTTTTTAATTGCAGTAGACTTTGAACCATGTCCATCCCTATTGAAAGGAGGAGCTGTTATGAACATCGCTGTTTTAAGTTGTAAAAACATCAAGGATGAAACGTGTATTGGATGCCACCGATGCTTAATGGGTTTCGACAAGAAAGAAGGAGAATTTGAAAGATATAAAGATACAGATGCCAAGTTAAGAGCGTTAATTCATTGTGGCGGCTGTCCAGGCACATCTCCAGTACTTCGGTTGGTTGGTTTGAAGACCTGGATGGCACCTATGGAGGAAAGCATAGATACTGTGCACATAGGAACCTGCCTATTGGATAATTGCCCGCATAAGGATGAAATTCTTCAAAAGGTAAAAGCGAAAGCCGGGGTAGAGGTAATTGAAGGCTCCCATCCATATCGACCTAAACAAGTATTCGGCAATTAAGCCTATTGGAACAGATAACAAAGATACCGCTTTTAGACGGCGAGAGTAAGCCAGATTGTAAATGTTATTGCCGATAGTATTGTGCTGATGGAAATAGCAGCCACGGCAAAATCGGTATCGCCGTTCATCTCTTTTGCCATTACATAAGTTAACGTCGCCGATGGTGAGGCCAGCAGAATAAGCCCGGGCAGATAATCCTGTAATGCCAAACCGCATAAGCGATAAAAAATCAACCCCAAACCCGGAAGCAGAATCAGTTTCATAACGCTCGTACCCAAAACTCGGGGCAACTGCAACTGCATCACCTCGAAAGACAAAGAAGCTCCGATAATCAATAGGGCCATTGGCAGTGCAAGGCCGCTTAAAATAGCAAGGCTGCGGTCGAGGACCAGCGGCAACCGTAATCCTGTCAGGGAATACAATATGCCGGCCAGGGCAGATACGATGACAGGATTGCCCATTATCCGCAGAACAACCTCCCATCTGTTTTTCTTCAACTCCATATTTTCAGCATGTAACTGCAGTGCAACTACTGCTAGAATATTCTGCAGGATCATGATAAAACCGGCAATAATACTGGCTCTTACAAGCCCCTCGCTGCCAAGATAATAATATGCCACGGCCAGGCCGATATATCCCAGATTCCCGTGAAAGGAGCACTGCATAAAAGTCCCTAACTGTTTTCGCTCGACTCGTCTCGTTAAACCCACGCCCCAGGCAAAAGCAAATACTGCTATAACCGCAAGCAGCGTTACGGTCAGAACCGTACTATCGAACTGGGTTTTTATGGAAGCTTTTGAAATCGAATGAAATATCATAGCCGGTATGGCCAGATAGTATACCAGACGGTTTGCCGGAGCCAAAAATTCCGGAGGAATAAAGCCTTTCCGGCGCGCAAACCATCCAAGAATGATAACGGTAAAGATTGGAATTATAGTAGAAATAATATTCATTTTGTTTAGGCGACGTTAGGGTTGACTTTGAGACATATTATACCTAAATTAAACTCTGTCATCAGTTTTAGAATTTCCCATACGCAATAATTACGGCCCATGGAAACACACATTAACATTCAATTATTTGCCTCATTAAGCAACTTCACGCCGGTTTCTGCGGAAAAATATCCGATTGCGCCGGGCACAACAGTCGGCATGCTCCTCGATCAATTGGGTGTGGCCAAGGATGAAGCCAAACTTATTTTTATCGACGGCAAAAAGGGTGATTTGACGTCAACGCTGCAGGGCGGAGAAAGGGTCGGTATTTTTCCTCCGGTGGGAGGAGGGTAATTGGTTCCGTCACCTTCCCAGGCTTTTCTATAACCATTGGCTCTCCTTTATAAGTAAAATGTATATTCTTGTTTTGCTGTATCGTCAAGACTTGAGGGTTAGTAAAGAGCCTGGCTTATGCCAATAGTTGACTATTTTATCTGGCTATTCTATTTACTGGGCATGAAGCAAACCTTGACAAACGCTAAAGGCATCGCATCCCGCATATTCCACGTTGAGGCTGCCGGCTGCCGGTTTAGAGTCAAAAGCAT
>JAQYVG010000670.1 GCA_030145595.1 Desulfobacterales bacterium
TCGAATAACGCGGGCCATGGAAGTCTCCGTTTGGCCCAAAGGGTGAAATCTTTTCAGCTCGTACATCAGTTCACGGTCGTTACACTTTGCACTATAGTTGAATGACCCAGGATTTACAATAACGCTTCGATGTTGTTCACTTTTAGCCATTCGCTGAAAAGAGTTCATGCAATGTTCGGGCTGACGTTCACGCCCGCTCCCGATGTTTTTTAATCAACCTTATGTAAGAGATAGAGACAACCGTTTATACGGGCCAGTGTCCGGATAAAAATACGTCATAGAACTTACGAATTAGAGCACTATGTCTACCTATCCATGTGCCCGGGTTCTTTGCTAAAGTAGACGCGTTGAACAACGGCGATAACAATAGCGATCGACCAGCCGAACATAATGATACCGTTGGCTGCCTCGAAGGAGGCCAGCAGGCGCCAGCGTCCATCGAGAACGATGTCGCCGTATCCCAGCGTGGTGAAGGTGACCATGGAAAAGTAAATGGCTCGCTCGAGGCCCTGAAT
>JAQYVG010000671.1 GCA_030145595.1 Desulfobacterales bacterium
CCATTATCGCACACAAGAATATTCCTACTGTCTTATAAGGTATCAAAGTAGCAGCTAACAACGGCAAAAATCCGATTGCAATTACCAGAACGTTTCTGGTTATCGCCCTGGCCGGCTCGTCGAACATAAGGCCGACGCTTTTTTGCCACGAGCCGGTTTGGGCGTAACCTGCTCGTGCGCGTTCGAGGAAATGTATCGCAAAGTCAACCGCCATACCGAGTGTCAATGCGCTAAGCACCGCCACGGGCATATCATAGTCCTTACCCACCAGGCCGATTATGCCGTAGATAACAGCGATGGTTATTAACAAAGGCACCATACACACGATACCCCACAGAGCCGAACGAAACAGTATCGTCATCATAATAAACACAATGATGAAGCTGCCCATAAACGATTGCAGCATACCCCAGACCATTTTGTTCTGCCAGACGGTATTTATATATGTAAGCCCCGCCCAGTTGTGCTTAAGCGACACCGGCGAAGGATTATCATTGAAAAATTTATCCACCGCT
>JAQYVG010000672.1 GCA_030145595.1 Desulfobacterales bacterium
ATGGTCGCCAGTATGGATCAGGGGGTGGTCTTCGCCGACGCGGACGATCTCATCGTGGAGGTCAACACGCGCTTCTGCGAACTGGTGGGCCGTCCGCGCGAGGCCGTTCTGGGGCAGCCCATCGCCGACGCCATCGCCGCGGACATCTTGCCCGAGCTGGAGGACAATCTCCAGCGCTTCCGGGCGATGGCGCACGCCGAGGCCTTCGTCGCGCAGCGTTCCATCGGCGGCGCAGAGATGATGCTCCGGCTCCAGCCCATCTACCGCGACGGGCGGTACGACGGGATGGTGCTCACCATCGTGGATGTGACCGAACTGGTCGAGGCCCGCCGCGAGGCCGAGGCAGCGACGGAAGCCAAGAGCATGTTCCTCGCGAACATGAGCCACGAGATCCGCACCCCGATGAACGCCATCATGGGGATGACCGAGCTGGCCCTCGACACCGACCTGTCGCCCGAGCAGCAGGAGTACCTCGAAACGGTGCTCGTCGCCGCGCAGTCACTGCTCTCGCTGC
>JAQYVG010000673.1 GCA_030145595.1 Desulfobacterales bacterium
GTAAAAGCATCTGGTTCTGTTGGAGGAAATTACATTGAGGCCAATGAAGCTCTTAGCAAAAAAGACTTTGTTATGCGCATTAAGATATGCCGAAAGGAAGCCAAAGAGAGCGCATACTGGCTGAAGCTTGTCGATCTTGAGGACAACCCAGAATTGGAACGTGAAAGACACGAATTGATACAAGAAGCTACTGAGCTTACGAGTATCTTTGGGTCTATTCTGCGAAAGAGCGAATAAGGTTTTGAGCATTTGCTATTTGAATTTTGAGATTGTTTCGGATTTCGATATTCGAATTTCGGATTTAAATGAAATATGCCGATTAAAGCTGTGATATTTGATTTGGACGGGACAATAACCCAGCCCTACTTTGATTTTGACGCCATTCGGGAAGAAATAGGGTTAGCTAAAGATTCCGGGCCTGTCCTGGAGTCGATGGAAAAGATGACCGCTCAACAACGGCAGGATGCGGAGAAAATACTATACTATCACGAGCAAAAAGCGGTAACAGAATCC
>JAQYVG010000674.1 GCA_030145595.1 Desulfobacterales bacterium
CGAGGTAGTCAGCGACCACCGGTAGAACCGGTGGCTTGAGGAGGGCCCCTGGAAGGGGCCAACAAAGTGATTCTCTTTCGCTGAACTAAAGTTCGAATATCGAAGCACGAAATTCGAAACAATACCAAATGACAGAAATCCAAATGACTAAAACGTTCTTATTCTATCCCGAAAACAACGTCCTTAGCATGTTTGGGGATTTGGGACATTAGAGTTTCTGATTTGTTTCGGATTTCGGATTTAATGACATAACAAAAACGCCTGACCGGCAGAGCCTATTAGGTTCGCACCAGCAGAGCTGGTGGTTTAAAGCGATTAGTCAAATTACCACCGCCAGAGGCGGTGGCTTGACATAATGCCCCAGGATGGAGCGCTATTCAATGGTGATTACTCTTTTTCCTGGGGTACATAACTATCTCCATCACTGTAATTTCTAGTTCTGTCATTCCGAGCAAAGCGAGGAATCCTGCCTTGTCTCAATCTCATAAGATTTCTCCCTTCGCTCGAAATGAC
>JAQYVG010000675.1 GCA_030145595.1 Desulfobacterales bacterium
CTCTAAAAAACCCACATTTGCATATAAAAAAGAGGTCAAAGTATTCAGTCGACTAGGCAATTAAAAAATCAAGTACAAAATTACCACAATTGCCTATAGGCTAATTCTCCTGTCCTGATGAAAAGTTAGCGTCAGGTTTTGACAAGCGCTTCAATGATCTCATGGCAAAGCAAAGTATGGTCATTGTGCTGCTTCTCAAACTGGTGAGCATGCTTCTCCGCTTGGGCGATGGTGTAGTGAACTGAGATCTTTGAATAAGAAAATACAAAACAATCAGATGCCAGCAAGAATGAAACTATCTAATGAAAAGATTCAACCCTTGCCCAAATAAACTCAAATGGATTTATTTCCTGGCTTCATGTTGCACCCTCTTTCCTGGGAAAGGGTCGCACCACGCTAAACTAGCACAGCACAGAACCAACCTGTACGTCGTCTTCAGCCACAGCATAGCACGGGCTAGCTGCTGTGAGTGGTCAACATCCCAATAACACTTTATTCCCATTCCATTATTC
>JAQYVG010000676.1 GCA_030145595.1 Desulfobacterales bacterium
TTGGCGGGGAGGCGTACTTTAGTACGTCGAGGGCGGAAACCCGCGGAGAACGCCGCTCATCGTAAAAATAACCATTTATGGATGGAAACTAATTAGGACACGCCCCTATGACTTCTGTATCTTCTCCAAAGAAAAGTTAAATTGTATGACCGTCCCCCAAGTCAAGACCTTATTCATTCACTTACGCTCGTGAAAATGGAATTGCCTTCGTAAAAAATCAACAACTGGCCCGGCTTAACCCTGTTCCAGTTCTCATTGCTCAAAGGCTTGCTGGCCACTATGTATCCTCGTTCCTCTGGATTTATGACCTCTGCCAAATTGATCGCCAGGTATTGGCCGCGGAGTCTGACAACTTTGTAAGGAGCTTGACGCAGTAAGAAATGCAGTCCAACGTGCCCTGACCTGTCGTGGTATACGAATAGGTGCCTGCCATCACTAAAGATCAGGTTCAGCTCTCCTAATCGGTTTATTTCTCGTAATTTCTCGTGCAAGAGAATGTAGCCATTCCCACC
>JAQYVG010000677.1 GCA_030145595.1 Desulfobacterales bacterium
GGATAAATGAAACTTTCCTTGAGCCTGTCCTAAAGATGTTAGGTTACCATCCGGCAGTGTTTCGCGACAAGGAGCAGGCCGTTTAAAAAAGGTTCACTGTTTTGAACTGACATCCAATTTGAACTTTTTGATTTTTTGATTGAGTCCGCTTTTCCCGATACCGAGCAAATCCGCCGCATGGGACTGCACATTATTAGCGATTTTGAGAGCCCTTTCGATCATTGTTTTCTCAAGCATAGCAAGAGTGTCGTATAGTTTTGCATCTGCAGGTATTCCTTCAAGATGCAGCGTATTGTAGATATTATCTTTAAAATCTTTCGGAAGATCAGATATAGTTATGGTTTCGCCTGTGCACATGATCATGGCGCGTTCAATCACATTTTCCAGTTCACGCACATTTCCGGGCCAGTCAAAATCGTGAAAAAGACGTTCAGCTTCCTGGTTAACCCCTAATACAGGCTTTGCCGAAATATGTTCACCCGCATATTTTTTTATAAAATGGTCTGTCAGC
>JAQYVG010000678.1 GCA_030145595.1 Desulfobacterales bacterium
CGTAGTCCGGCTTGATTTGCAGAGCCCGCCCGTAGGAGGCCACCGCCTCGTCGATCTTCCCTTGGTTTTTCAGAGCGATGCCCAGGTTGCAGTGGAATGCTTCCGCCTGCGGGTTGACTGCGATCGCGCGACCAATCAAGTCAATGGCTTCGGTGTGCTTGCCAAATCGGGATGCGATGACGCCTAACAAGTGGAGTGCATCTGCGTGGCTGGGATCCACGCCAAGAATCTGTCGGTAAATCTGCTCCGCCTGCGATAGCTGTCCGGCTTGATGATGCCGAACGGCAAGGGCAAGTGCTTCCGGGATCGTAGCCATCTAATTTACTCCCCTCATCGGCAACTCTGTTTTGAACCCGTACTCCCTGGTTTAGATAATGATAAATTAAATGAGTGAGTAATTGAGAAAATATAAGAAGTTATAGGAAAAACACACTTTCTGATTATACCTATAAAAAGCTTTTATTTCAAAATAATTACAACTTTTTAAAATTATTTCCAAAAAAAGAAGGG
>JAQYVG010000679.1 GCA_030145595.1 Desulfobacterales bacterium
TATGCCGAACATCTGCATGCCCTGGGACCGGTGTTAACCCTGATGGAATGGGGCCTTCTGGTTTTTGCCGTCGTGCACGTATGTGCAGGCCTCACCCTGTTTTATCAAAATTTCAGAGCGCGGACCAGCCGCTATGCCGTCAACAAATGGGCCGGCGGACGAACCATTGGTTCGGCCACGATGCCCTATACCGGAATCCTGCTGCTGACGTTTATCATCCTGCATCTGATAAATTTCCATTTTGTGGACAAAACCAATACGACCATCTATCAAATTGTCGCCCAAACCTTTGAAAATCCCTTTTATGTCGTCATCTATATCCTGGCAATGATTGTCGCAGCCGTGCATGTCAGCCACGGTTTATGGAGTGCCTTCCAGACAATCGGCGCCAACCACATAAAATATATGCCGTTTATCATGGCCTTGAGTATTATTTTCAGCCTGGCTGTTGGATTCGGTTTTGGTATTATTCCGATTTATTTATCGTTTGCGGGATAGAAAGGAAAAAT
>JAQYVG010000067.1 GCA_030145595.1 Desulfobacterales bacterium
TTTCACGGATTTTATATTATTTTATCTGTATCTGTGTAGATCCGTTTTAATCTGTGTTATCCGCGTTCCATTGAACCTGTACCTGCAACCCGCAACCCGTAACCCGTATCCAGCATCGCTATAAATCTAGGATATCGTCATATGCGTCTTTGTCGCTGACCGGTCCGAGCATTGTCAGGGCAAACTGATTGTCCTGGAAAAGACTCTCAGCCAGTTCGAGAATTTCATCTGCGCTGACCGCTTCAACTTTGTCCACAACCTCCTGCAAGGGAATAAAACGTCCAAAATGGGTCTCGTTCTGTGCCAGCCGAACCATCTGGCTGTCATTATTCTCTGAAGACAAGAGAATGTTACCTTTTGTGAATTCCTTGGCTTTTATCAGTTCGTCTGAACCGACGCGCATCTCTTTAAGTTTTTTTATCTCCTTTAAAAGCAGCGCGACCGATTCATGTGCGGTTTTGGGATTAACGCCCACATAAGCTCCGAACATGCCGGTGTCTACATAAGATGAGATGAATGAGTAGACTGAATAGGCCAGTCCCCTGCGCTCACGTATTTCCTGAAAAAGCCTTGAACTCATATTACCCCCCAGGAGGGTATTCATCAGGGAATAGGCATAACGCTGGGGGTCGGTAATTGATATTCCCTTTGTTCCCAGACAGATATGAACCTGCTCCAGATCCTTGTAATGCAAGTTGATCAAGGGGTGCCCATCCGGTGAAATGCGCTCGGAGATACCGTTGCCCGGCAGCACGGATTCAAATGCCGGTCCGACCAGGTCAACAAAGCGCTCATGCTCCAAGCTGCCGGCAGCGGAGATGACAATACGTTCAGGCTGATAAAAACGGTGAAAAAACTTCTTGATGGTATCGGCATCAAAACCAACAATATTTTCTCGAGACCCCAGAATCGATCGCCCCAAAGAATTTTCACCCCAAAAATGATTTCCCGAAAGAATGTGAACATACTCTTCCGGATTGTCTCCAACCATTCCGATCTCCTGGAGAATAACGGCTCGCTCGTTTTCAACCTCTCTGGCATCAAATACAGAGTTTAAAAAAATATCAGCAAGAATCTCGACGATGGTCTCAAGGTGGGTGTCCAATACTTTGGCGTGGTAACAGGTATTCTCCAGGCTGGTAAAAGCGTTGGTCTGGCCTCCGATGGCATCAAATTCCTTGGCTATTTGAAATGACGTCCGTTTCTCGGTGCCCTTGAAAATCATGTGCTCAATAAAGTGCGACAGCCCGCTTTCAGTCTCTGATTCGTCCCGGGCACCGACATTTAGCCACACTCCCATTGATATTGACCGGACATGGGGCATCTTTTTGGTAACAATCCGAATACCATTTTTAAGGATGGTTTTATTGACGGCAGTAACCATTTTTATTTGTTTTTTTCTTCTTCCAGAACAGCCTTGTGACTCAGACGGATCTTTCCGTCCCTGCCGACTTCGAGCACCTTAACTTTAAGAAGGTCTCCTTCCTTGACGATGTCTGTAACTTTTGAGACGCGGTGTGGGGCAAGTTGCGAAATATGCACAAGTCCGTCCGTACCGGGACTTATTTGGACAAAGGCCCCGAAATCCATAATCTTTACCACCTTCCCTTCGTAAATTTGGCCCTCTTCGGGTTCCGCTACAATTTCATTGACCATTTTTAAGGCCGCATCGCCGTCTGCCTGGGAAACGGCGGCGATTTTGACCGTGCCCGAGTCGTCGATTTCAATTCTTGTATTGGTTTCACTTTGAATCGACCGGATTACTTTGCCCCCGGGGCCAATGATTTCACGAATCTTGTCAGGATTGATCTTGATGGTAATTATCTTGGGTGCATAAGGAGAGATTTCTTCGCGGGGTTCCTGCAGAGCTTCCAGCATCTTGTCTAAAATATGAATCCGACCGACACGGGCCTGCTCCAGCGCCTTTTCCATGATATCCCTGGAAAGTTCATGAATTTTAATATCCATCTGCAGTGAAGTGATGCCGTCTTTGGTGCCGGCGACCTTGAAATCCATATCACCGGTGTGGTCTTCATCACCCAAGATATCGGAAAGGACCGCGACTTGATCTTTTTCTTTTACAAGACCCATGGCGATACCGGAAACCGGGGTTTTTATGGGAACTCCTCCGTCCATAAGCGCCAGGATACCGGAACATACGGTTCCCATGGATGAAGACCCGTTTGACTCCAGGACCTCTGAGACGATCCGAATGGTATAATCGAAATCTTCCTTGGCCGGCAGAACTTTTTCTATGGCTCTGGTTGAAAGCCCGCCATGCCCGATGTCTCTGCGGCTGGGCCCCATGAACCGCCTTGCTTCTCCCACCGAATAGGGCGGAAAATTGTAATGCAGCATAAAGGGCCGGTGCTCCTCGCCGGCTAACGTTTCCACCCGCTGCTCATCCTGTCCCGAGCCAAGAGTCAGAACACCTAAGACCTGGGTTTCTCCCCTTGTAAAGAGAGCACTCCCGTGGCATCTGGGCAGGATGCCGGTCTCGCAGGCAATGTGCCTGACTTCGTCAAATTTTCTGTTATCGATTCGACGTCCTTCTTTAAGGACAAGATCTCGCATAATTTTTCTGTTTAAATCTTTCAGTATGGCGCTTACTTCACCTCTTCGATCAGCATAGTCCGGGCCCAACTTTTCGATTATATCAACTTTGATATTATGAAGCGCTACGCTACGTTCTGTTTTTGGGAGGATCTTCAGGGCTTCGGATATCCGCAAAGATGCTTCCATCTCAATTTTGCCGGCCAGCTCCTCATCCTTTGCAGGTGGAACAAAGGGGCGTTTGGGCGCACCATTGGCCTCTCTGAGTTGTGCCTGCAGCTCTATGATCGGCTGCATCTCTTTGTGGCCGAAAAAAATGGCTTCCAATATATCAGCTTCAGTGACGATGTCGCCGCCGCCTTCAACCATGACCACACCGCTTTTTGAACCGGCCACAATAATGTTAATATCAGATTCCCCCAACTCTTCGATGGTAGGATTGATTTTGAATTGACCGTCCAACCGGCCAACACGTACCGATGCGATCGGTCCTGCAAACGGAATATCCGATATTTCGAGCGCGGCCGATGCCCCGATCATCGCTAAAATATCGGGGTCATTTTCCTGGTCCATGGAGAGCACCGTTGCAATCATTTGAGTTTCATAGCGGTAGTCTTTGGGGAAGAGCGGTCGAATAGGGCGGTCGATGAGACGGGCTGTTAATGTCTCTTTTTCCGAGGGTCTTCCGATTTCACGTCTGAAATAATTTCCCGGTATCCGACCTGCAGCATAAATTTTTTCTTGATATTCAACCGTTAGCGGTAAAAAATCTATCGGACGTTCTTCTTTGGTCGATACCACCGTTACCAGCACAATGGTGTCGCCATATTTAACCACAACCGAACCGGAAGCCTGCTTGGCAATTTTTCCGGTCTCGATACTCAGAGGTCTCCCTCCGATTTCTACTTTAAGTACAGTTTCCATATTTCTCTCCTAAACAGCTATTTAAAGAATCACATGATTTTGTATCTTCTCAATAAATGGAGGCTACCGGTAATGAAATTTGAAAATGGCTGACTGTTTGAACGCATTAGTGAGTATTATCCGCCTCCGGAGGGTTCAGACGTTTTCAAATTTTATTACCGGTTGCCGCGCCACTGACCAGAACTTATTGAAAAGTTACATGATTATAGGCTAACTGATGGTAATATTTAAATAAAAAGGGCCGGCATAATTACCGGCGATAAGAGAAACAATACCAGGCAGCGGCCTGGTATTGTTTTGTGAAGCATACATTTCCGCGTCTAACATCCGGCGCTTAGTGCCGTGTTAAAGCCCTCGGTCTGCAAACCTGGTATAAAAAGGAACCTATCTCCTCAATCCCAAGGATTCGATGATGGTCCTGTATCGTTTTACATCCTTGTTTTTAACGTAGTTCAAAAGCCGTCGCCGTCTGCCGACTAAAACCAGCAAACCTCGGCGGGAATGATGATCCTTTTTATGAATCTTCAGATGCTCCGTAAGATACAAAATACGTTGTGTTAAAAGCCCGACCTGTACCTCCGGTGAACCGGTATCGGCTTCATGCAGCTTAAACCGCTCTATCATCTCCTTTTTGTCTTTTGATGTTGAAACCAATTCTTTTCGCCTCCTGTATTTGAAATTACAACAATTTTTTTTGAATTGCAACAGCGTAGTAGATGGATTTTTTTACGACGCCATCAGTTGAATACACAACAGTAACTATACCTGCTGCCGGCAGGTGTATATTTTAAAACAGCAATAAGATCCTTATTAGTATCGACGATTTTGATAAAGCCCTCGGAAACATCTATTTGTTCGGGCTTAACATCCTTTTGGGTTACAATTTTGCCATACATAATTTTGGCAGTCAATGCTTTATCGGCAATGTGCTCGGGCATTTGTTGCAACGCATTTGACATGCTTATCATATGCTCGGGCAGTTTTCCGGATAAAGCAAGTTCTTTTAGTTGTTGAATTGTTAAGGCCTCATCTATTGTAAATCCGCTGCTCTCGATTCTCTTAAGATCCTTAAGGTGCCCGCCGCATCCTAAGGCCGTGCCAATGTCGGCGCAAAGTGTACGGATATATGTCCCTGCGCTGCAGGCAACCATGAAATGTACCAGCGGCAAATCAATTTTAAGTACTTCAATGGTTGCTATAGATACTCGTCTTGCCGGTTTCTGAACAGGGTTACCGCTTCTTGCAAGTTTGTGCAGGGGCACTCCTTTATGCTTCAATGCCGAATAAACCGGCGGCAATTGATCCAGTGTCCCTTCAAACTGCTTAAATACGGATCGTATCGCTTGATCCGTAAAGTTTACCGCACTGCTGGTAGCTGTTACCGTTCCGGTTAAATCCTGGGTGTCTGTTTCAACTCCCAGGTGCAGAACAGCCTCGTATTTTTTACTGCTGTGCAAAAAAAACCTTGCAAGCTTTGTCGCCCGATTCACACAGCATATCAAGACACCTGTTGCAAAAGGATCAAGCGTACCGGTGTGCCCTATCTTTCCGGCGCCAAGTAGTTTTTTTACAACGGCCACCATCCGGGCAGATGTTGTGCTAGCGGGCTTATCAACAACTAAAATTCCGCTTAAGTTCATGCTGCATTTATTCGAATCACAATCTTTCAGCCAGGTTAAATATTTTTAATTTTAGATCAGGAAGTGTCGACTCAATATTAAATCCGGCAGCACTGGAATGACCGCCCCCCCCAAACGAGGAAGCTATTTCAGCCACATCAATTGTTCCATCGGACCGCAGACTCACATGATAATTACCGCATGTTTCTGACGTTCTATAACCATTTTGATGCTCCTGGATGAGCGCCGCAACTTTTACGTCCTCAATACTTCTTGCATAGTTAATCAGGCCGTCCACGTCTTCAGGCCGGGTCCGCGTCTTATTGAGCATGTTCTGAGTGAGAGTCATAATTGACAATCTGCCGTTATATGAGATTTCAATGGAGTCAAGAGCAAGGTTCAGCAGCTTTATGCGGCCCAGAGAATAGGTACCATACACACGCCGAGCAATTTTATAAGGATCGACACCCAACGCCACCATCTCTTCACAGATTGCAAAAGCAGCCTTATTCGTATTTGAAAATCGAAATGAACCCGTATCGGTCAAAATCCCCGTATATATGGAAGTTGCCATGTTTTCGTCAATGGAAACAGACAACTGTTTTATCAAACGATACACGATTTCTGCGGTGGCGCATGCGGACGTATCTATTAGTTGCAGATCGCCAAAACCGACATTGGTGACATGGTGATCAATGTTGATGATGACCGGTATCCGACGCACCATTGAAACCGCCTCTCCGACCCGTTCCAAGTCACTGCAATCAAGGATAACAGCCGTGTCAAAATTTCGGTTGCCGAATTCTCGAACAACGCTGTTCACGGCCGGCAGAAAACGATACACCGCCGGAATGGCACTTTCATTGTATAAAGTTGTTTTTTTGCTGATTGCTTTAAGAGAAAGCCCCATAGCGATCAGGGAGCCTATGGCGTCGCCGTCCGGATTGGCGTGGGAAACAACTAAAATACTTTTACTGTTTTGCAAATGACTTATTATTTTATCCATTGTCTGTTTCAATAGACTTCAGCACTTTATCGATGTGTGATCCGTATTCAAAAGATTCATCGTAAAAAAATTTAATCTCCGGCATATATCGCAAACCTAACTGCTGGGCCAGGGTCCGTTTTACATACCCACGCGCGCTATTGAAACCTTTGGCAGCTTCCTTGCTGCTGTTTCTGCCTCCCGATGTCGTAAAATAGATCCGTGCCGTCCTTAAATCACGGGACATCTTTACGCCCGTAATTGTAGCCATTTCGAGACGAGGATCTTTAATGTTTTTCTTCAAGATGTCAGCCAGAACTTGTTGGATATGGCCGCTGACTCTTTCAGAGCGTGCGAATGGTTTCATGTTGTTTTTTTAGCAGCTCAGCTGCCTTTTATAAAATCGGGTTATAAAATCGCGCAGCGATTTTATCTATAGATTAATTATCTCCATTTCACTATCAATAATCTCGGCCAGTCCCAATTCGTCTGCCAGATTGAATATTTTGTCAATCTTAGAGTTTATCACCTTGCGATTGTTGCCGACCAGTGCAAAACCTATTTCAGCCCTTTGGTAGATATCATTTGCTCCAACTTCGGCGGCCGAAACATTAAAATTGTTGCGCAGCCGGCTGATAATCGATTTTACAACTTTGCGTTTGCCTTTCAGCGACCGGCAGTCATGCAGCCTGAATGTTATGATCCCCAAGCCGACAACCATAATCTATCTTTATTCCCTCTATTCAAGTTCAGGCCTGATTTCTTCCATGTAATAGCATTCGATGACATCGTTAATCTTGACGTCGTTATAATTCGCAATGCCGATGCCGCATTCATAACCGCTCTGGACTTCCTTGGCGTCGTCCTTAAAACGTCGCAGCGAAGAAATTGTGCCGTCATACAAGACAACCCAATCCCTTAAAATGCGCGCCTTCTGCCCGCGCTCGATTTTTCCTTCTGTTACATAACTACCGGCAATAGAGCCCACTTTGGGAACATGAAACACCTCGCGGACCTCGGCCCTTCCCAGCATCCGTTCCTCGAAAGTAGACGACATCATACCGACTATGGCATTTTTGATATCATTAATAACATCGTAAATGATATTATAAAAACGCATATCCACATTTTCTTCGCCGGCCAGCGCCTGAACTTTGGAGCTGGGACGCACATTAAATCCTATAATTGTGGCCTCCGATACGGCGGCCAGAGAAACGTCTGATTCGGTAAGGGTCCCGGTAGCTGCGTGGATCACATTGATTTTGACTTCTTCATTGGATAGCTTTGTCAGAGAATCCCTTAAAGCTTCAATCGAGCCGTGAACATCAGCTTTTAGTATGATGTTCAGGTCTTTAACCTCTCCTTCCTGTATTTGCTCATAAAGTTTATCAAGGCTTAAACGGCTGGTTTTGGCCAGCTCCAGGGATCGCTGTTTCTGAATTCGATGAGCACTAACCTGTTTGGCGTTCTTTTCGTCGGCAAGTGCGATGAACTCATCGCCGGCATTGGGCACACCGGTCAAACCTATAATCTCTACCGGCATTGAAGGTCCGGCTGAGGTCACCTGAGCCCCTCGGTCGTTTAGCAGTGCGCGTATTTTTCCGTAATGCACACCACAGACCACCGGATTAAGGACTTTTAAAGTCCCTTGCTGTATCAGCACAGTGGCAACAGGTCCTCTGCCCGAATCCAGCTTGGCTTCCACTACGTGGCCCATGGCCAGTTTGTCCGGGTTGGCCTTCAATTCCAATAACTCGGCCTGCAGAAGGATCATTTCGAGCAAATCGTCTATTCCTCGATTCTCTAAAGCAGAGACATGGATAAAAATGGTATCGCCGCCCCATTCCTCGGGCGCCAGGCCGGCATCGGCAAGCTCGCGTATAACACGTTCGGGCTCGGCATTGGCTTTGTCGATTTTGTTAATGGCCACAATGATTGGAACCTGGGCTACTTTGGCATGGTTGATCGCTTCTACGGTCTGCGGCATGACACCATCATCAGCGGCAACAACCAGAACTACCAAATCGGTGATTTGGGCACCGCGGGCACGCATTTCTGTAAAAGCCTCATGCCCCGGTGTATCCAAAAAGATGATTTGACCTTTATCCGTTGTAACATTGTAAGCTCCAATGTGCTGGGTAATTCCTCCGGCTTCATTTTCAGTAACATTGGTTTTACGAATTACATCCAGCAAAGATGTCTTACCATGATCGACATGTCCCATAACGGTAACCACCGGAGGCCTCTCGGTGAGCTTGGCAGGGTCATCTTCTTCCACCTTTAAAAGTACTTCTTCCTCAAAGGATGCTTTTTCGAGCTCGTAATCGAACTCTGCGGCCACAAGAACGGCGGTGTCAAAGTCTATGATCTGGTTTACGGTGGCCATAACACCCAAATCCATAAGCTTTTTAATCATTTCACCGGCCTTAATTCCCATACGCTTGGCAAGCTCGGAAAGAGCAATGGTATCGTCAATCTTTACTCTGCGTTTTATGGCCTTGGGAGTTGTAATCTGGGGCTTTAGTTGAGAAACTGACGTTTTGGCTTTAGCACCCTTGCGCCCTTTGCGGCCCCGTCGAGTCGGAGTATAAAGGTCAGCCCCTTCAACAACCTCTTTTTTGCGGAATGAGATCTTCTTTTTAAAAAATTTCTTGTCTTTAACAGGTTCTTCAGATCTTTTTACCCTTTTCTTTTTCTTCTTTTCCTTTACAGGTACTTCTGCCTTCCGTGCTTTGTCAACAGGATCAGCTTTCACCGGCCTTGGTATCTGGGTAACCTTCGCTTTCGGTCTTTTAGCCTTGGCTTTTTTGACCTTGGGGGCTTCTGTTTCAGGGGGAGGTTTTACAGGCAGTTTTATAATTTTTGCCGGAAGCTCTTTTTTCTTTTTAGGTTTTGCTTTCTTTGCAACAGGTTTTTTCTTAAGTTTTGGTTCAACCGCCTTCTCAGGCTTTTTCACTTTCTTTTGAGCTGCGGCAGGTTCATCTTCGACGGCAGGCACATCGATCTGTTCCGCAGCATCTTTTTGTGCGGCTGCTTTTTTCTTGGCAACCTTTTTGGCGACTTTTACTTTTTTGGCGGTTTCAGCTTTGGGTTCGGCCGCTTTTTTCTTTTTTTGCGGCTTTTTCTTTACAGCTTCAGCCTCTTCAGGATGCGTTTCAGGCTCAGCCGCCGCTTCTGCCTCAACAGGTTCTTCCTGCACAGGTTTGCGGCGTCTTCGAATAATCGTCGGCCTAATACGCGTCTCCTCGACCTCTTTGATATCTTCTGCCTCTACGCCCTCTTCTGCCCCCAGGGTTCCCTTTTTAATCCTGGCAACCGCCTCATCATCCAGAGAACTCATGTGGCTTTTTACAGGAATCTCCAGATCATGTATTGTTTCGAGCAACGTCTTGTTTGTCATGTTAAGATCCCTGGCAAGCTCATATATTCTGATCTTTGCCATTAATCCCCCTTAAATTTAGGTTATGTTCTGCAATGATTCTAAAATTTAAAACGCTCAGCCTGGGTAAAATTACTACTTACCGGCGGCATCATCTTCGCCAGACTCAATCCGGGCAGGCGCATCCTCACCTTCGGCGGCATCCTTTTCAGCAGCTTCGCCGGTATCCGAATCCTCTGCATCAGCTTCGCCGGACTCAACTCGGGCGGGCGCATCCTCACCTTCGGCGGTATCTTTTTCAGCAGTTTCGCCGGTATCCGCATCCTTTGCATCATCTGGCTCAGCTTCTATGGATGCCGCCTCAATTTTCTCTATATTTACTAAATAATCTTCTGCTGTTTCAATCAGCTTTTTAGCTTTTTCTTGGCCGATTCCCCTGATTTGGACCAAATCTTCTATGGCCGCATGGCTGAGTTCTTCGGCAGAATAAAACCCTTTTTCATACAAGACATCTGCCAGGCTGATGCCAACGCCCGACAGTGCCGTCAGAGAGTTGTAGCCGTCCTGCATGGCCGCGCTGTATCGCGATTCACTGGTGACATCAAGATGCCACTTGGTCAGCTTTGAGGCCAGTCGTACGTTCTGGCCTTTTTTGCCAATCGCAATCGAAAGAAATTCGTCAGGAACAATAACTTCCATACTGCGGTTTTGTTCATCGATAATGACTCTGGATATTTCTGCAGGCGCCAGCGCGTTACACACGAATTTTGCCGAATCAATATGATAAGATATAATATCTATCTTCTCACCCTTGAGTTCCTGCACAACGTTTTGAACCCGGCTTCCTTTCATGCCTACACAGGCACCCACCGGATCAATATCAGAATCATTTGAAGTTACGGCAATTTTTGCCCGAACTCCCGGCTCACGGGCCGCACCCATGATGGAAACAATACCCTCACTGATTTCAGGCACTTCTGTTTGGAAAAGATTTATCAAAAAGTTAGGATGCGTTCTTGAAAGAATAATCTGAGGTCCGCGCGTTTCATAAAGGACATCATGGATATAAGCTCGGACACGATCACCTCGCCGGTAGTTCTCCCTGGGAACCTGCTCTTTATACGGCAGGATTCCTTCTGTATGCCCCAGATTAACAACAAGATCATTGCGGTCAAAACGCTGAACAATTCCATTGATGACTTCACCTTTGCGATCGATAAAACTGGCGTAAACCGCATCCCTTTCGGCATCCTTCATTTTCTGGATAATTACCTGTTTAGCCGACTGGGCAGCTATGCGTCCGAAGGTGGATGTATCGATCTTGGTGCCCAGGCTGTCGCCAACCTGGCAATCCGGATCCAGCTTGCGACCTTCTTCGAGACCGATTTGAAGATCCTCCTCTGTAACTACTTCGGCCACATCTTTAAACTGGAAGACTTCGAGTTCACCGACTTCTTCGTTGTATTGCACCTCGATATCGACCTTGGCCCCAAGCTTTTTCCTGGCGGCAGATTCTAATGCCTCCTGCAGAGCATTGATAAGGACTTCACGGTCAATACCTTTTTCGCGGCTGACCTGATCAACAACGCGTTTTATATCTGATATTAACATCGGTTTTCTCCGTTACCTAGCGAGACCTTTGCAAAACGTCCCCTTTTGTCCAATCTCGGCGTTAGGCTCAAATTTTAATCCTCGAAATACTACATGTATTCCTGTGGTTAAAATTTTCGCCTGCCTTGACCTTGAACAAAACTGAACATTTTTCAAAGATCTCCTAGCTTTAAAAACGGGCATACTAATCAGCAAGCTGCGCGCGGGCAATCTTACTAAAAGGAATAGAGACAATGGTACCTTCGACTGCCAGTTTTACTATCTCTGCTGATGTGCCCGACAGGACGCCTTTGAAATTCTTCTGCCCCTCAATAGGCTGCCTTGTCCTGATTTTTGCCTTTCTCCCTATGAATCTCTCATAGTCGGGTCTTTTTGACAAAGGGCGGTTCGGTCCCGGTGATGAAACTTCAAGCCTATAAGGCCCTATATTTTCAAGATAGACGTCAAGAAGGTCACCCCCTTGACGGCTTATATTGATACAGTCATCTAAGATCACCCCGCCAGGGCTGTCTATGTACAAGCGCAGTATCCTGCCGCCGGGCTCCCGCTGAAACTCAACATGCACGAGTTCCAGGCCCTCGGTTGCACATAACGCTTCAATTAAATCCTTGATCTGCGCGATGATTTTTTTTTCGCTATCTGCAGACCGGTTTTCTGTGCTGTGGCCTTTAGCCTTGGTTCCTTGTTTTCTTTTCGTTTTTTTTCTTTGCCCTTTCACAAGTCTTGAACGCAACACTTTTTAAAAGCGGCAAAGCCGCGTTATATAAAATCGCTTTAGCGATTTTATGGCTTAACAAAAACAAAAACGGGCTGTCGCCCGTTTCCGCTTGCGATGGTAGATCTTTTGTCGTGGATCGAAAATATTAAGTGTTCATGCAAGTATCCATAAGGAATAAATTAACTCCAAGCCACACCCGCCGCCAAAAGTTCTATCTTCACAACCTTTATAATGAAAAAGGCGTACTATCTATGGAGCGGGCAACGAGATTTGAACTCGCGACTCCAAGCTTGGGAAGCTTGTACTCTACCACTGAGTTATGCCCGCACATTAATTTTCGTAAGATATTAAAAAAAAACCCCCTTGTCAATATCTTTCAATAATAAATTTGATGGTTTCGTAAAAAGTCGAAATTCGACGGCAAAGTAAAAAGCTCCAAATTCAAGGCGCGCAAATCCTGAGGAATGAGGCGTACTTTTCGTACGCCGCAGTGACTGAAGATGAAGCGCAACGCCGCAGGTGGGCTTTTTGCGAAGCCGTCTTTAGAATTCGATGCTGTTGGGCGTCCTGGGAAAGGGAACCACATCCCGAATGTTTTTAATGCCGGTCAGCAGCATCAGTAAACGCTCAAACCCCAACCCGAAACCGCTGTGTTCCACACTGCCGAACCGTCGGGAGTCAAGGTACCACCAGTAAGCATCTTTAGATAGGCCCATCTCGTCCATGCGCCGCTCAAGCACATCCAGGCGTTCTTCGCGCTGGCTGCCGCCGACAATCTCGCCGATAACCGGCACAAGCACATCCATGGCACCTACGGTTTTGTGGTCGTCGTTAAGCCGCATATAAAACGGTTTAATCTCTTTAGGATAATCATACACAATAACCGGTTGTTTAAAGTGGTGTTCGGTCAAATAGCGCTCATGCTCGGTCTGAAGATCGTTTCCGAAAGCAACCTCATGTTCAAATTTTTTGCCGGAGTTTATTAATATTTCCACGGCCTCACCATAGGGAAGCCTAATAAATTCCGACGAGGCGATGTTGTCCAGCCTTGCCATCAGGTTTTTGTCAACAAACCTGGCAAAGAGCTCTAAGTCTTCTTTGCACTCTTTTATTATAAAGGCGGTTAGGTTTTTAACCAGCTCTTCAGCAAGATCCATATTGCCTTCAAGGTCGCAGAAAGCCATTTCGGGCTCAACCATCCAGAACTCGGCTACATGTCGGCTGGTGTGGGAGTTTTCGGCCCTAAACGTCGGTCCGAACGTGTAGACATCTCCAAGGGCCAGGGCGAACATTTCAGCGGACAATTGCCCGGAAACGGTCAGGTTGGCCTCCGTGCCGAAAAAATCCATAGAATAATCAACCTTTCCGTCTTTTGTCGGCGGGTTGTCCAAAGCAAGGGTTGTTGCCCGAAACAGCTCTCCGGCCCCCTCGCAATCCGAAGCGGTGATGATGGGGGAGTGGATATATTTAAAACCGCGGTCTCTAAAAAACCTGTGGATAGCATAGGACAGTTCCGACCGGATACGAAAAGCGGCGCCATATTTATTTGTACGAGGACGCAAGTGGGCAATGGTTCTCAGGAATTCATCACTGTGTCGTTTTTTCTGCAAGGGATAGGTTTCAGGGGCGATGCTAATGATATCAATGTTGTCCGCCACAACCTCCCACTTCTGGCCGGAGCCGTGTGATTCTGTCAGCTTACCCGACACAATTATCGCCGACCCGGTTGAAAGCTTGGTTATAGATTCATAGTTGGTTAAAGTGTTATCAGCAATAATCTGCAAGCCCTTTAAGCACGACCCGTCATTAACTTCAACAAACGAAAAACCCTTTGAATCCCGGCGGGTCCGGACCCACCCCTTAACAAGCACCGATTCAACAGGGTCTTCAGATTTTAAAAGATGTAATATTTTTGTGCGCTTCATAAACACCTCTTCCAGCATAAGGTTAAAGGTAATGATCTCGTAAAAAATCACGAGGTCAACGATAGATGGCTAAGCAAAAAGGTTCATATACCCCCGACAAACCACGGCGGGATAAAAAGGCGTAGTGTTTTTTCAGGAACGAGGCC
>JAQYVG010000680.1 GCA_030145595.1 Desulfobacterales bacterium
CATGCAAAGTATGGTCATTGCGATGTTTCTAAACATGGTGATAATGGTTCTCTTGGGAAATGGTGTAGTGAACTGAGAGTGGCGTATAAGAAAATCCAAAACAATCAGAAGCCAAGAACAAAACTATCAAATGAACAGATTCAGCGCTTGAGCGATGCAGGTTTCAAGTGGTCTCTACGAAAGGCTTTTTTTGATAATGATATAATTTACACTGAATTTGTTGGTAAATTTTATCAATTTCGTGACAATAAATATACACTTTGTAAAATTTCCATTTGGGGAAACTTGGCATATGATATTCTACGATATTATCAAATAAATGATTATTTAATTGTTGAAGGTTATCTTTGTTCACAAAAATCAAATTTTGAAGAATTAGATATGAAAACATCTATTGAAATATCGGCTTGTAAAGCTTATCCGTATGCATTAAAGAAAGTGCGTCAAAAAATAAAGAAATAACTTTTTCTTAATTAAATTATTCAGAATTCTTATATTTTAGTATAATT
>JAQYVG010000681.1 GCA_030145595.1 Desulfobacterales bacterium
CAGGTTACGTGTACGTGTACGTGTAGTATGCTTTGTTTGATGGTAGATCTATATAAACTTTAGGGAGTGTTATCTCATTCCTATCGCAAGGCTTGTCTTCAGTGGTGACTTTTGAGAATATGATATGGTCTTCAATAAGGTAGGTACGAGAGTAGTAGGCGTATCGTACATGCGGTACTTTTTAGTGGTGTGAATGTGCGTGGTTCCGAGTTCCCAGGTCGGAAGATTGGATCAGGGCGCGCAATCTCAAAAGCCAACCACCGATCAATCTCCACACCAATCACCAATCACCAATCATCAATCATCAATCATCAATCACCATGACCGATCAAACACAAAACACAACGAAGGGTTTGAATGCATTGTCAATCATAACAGTACTGTAACAGTAGTATCACAATGACATTATCTACCGTCACACAAATTGCCGCGATCTTGCTCGTAATAATACAAGTCTTGCCAACAAATTCATTCACATCATCCCGGTTATCTACATTTACGCAGCAT
>JAQYVG010000682.1 GCA_030145595.1 Desulfobacterales bacterium
ATTATTTTGAACGGAATTCACTTGTTTTGATACAGGATGACCAACAAACCCTTTAACAATTCCATTTTGTAGAATATCCAGCAGTTCATCGGTGTTTTGATTTGAAGGATCAAGCCAGGGAGTGTACATTTCTGGCTTAAGGACTGCCGGCATGCGGTGATGAATTTCGCGGACAGAATCACTTGCTTCAGTGGTTATGATCGTGCACTTATATCCTTTTTGCCCAGTTGGATGCAAACACTCCAGTAACCGTGGCAACTTACCAAGTCGAATCCGAACAAGAAATTGAATAGAAATCATCATTTTGTAACTAGCTACCTGACACTTTGGATAAAATTCTTTTTTGGACACGGATAAACACTGATTTTCACAGATTTTTTTATTATTCACCAAATTATCCGCGTTTTTTTGTGTTCACCGTGTACTAAATTAAAAACTGTCGGGTGGCTAGTTTTGTAACTATCCGTAATAATTCACAGTCAATTCAAATGGAATCAAGGGAATAAT
>JAQYVG010000683.1 GCA_030145595.1 Desulfobacterales bacterium
GTCATATTTATTTCGCAGAATATCTGGGCATTCCTTATATCCAAGGTGTTGGAGAGGTCGCAATATTTTGTGCTGCGATAGTTGGCTCAGGCCTCGGGTTCTTGTGGTTCAACACTTATCCGGCACAGGTTTTTATGGGCGACATCGGTGCGTTGGCGCTGGGTGCCGCGTTGGGTGTTGTTGCAATAGTGGTTCGTCAGGAACTGGTGTTGTTCATCATGGGTGGCGTGTTTGTAATGGAAACCGTTTCCGTAATTCTGCAAGTTGGTTCTTTTAAATTAACTGGCAAGCGAATTTTTAATATGGCACCACTGCATCATCATTATGAACTGAAAGGTTGGCCGGAGCCCAGGGTGATTGTCCGTTTCTGGATAGTCACCGTGATACTTGTTTTGATTGGCCTTGCCTGTTTTAAGGTTCGGTGAGGCAAGAATTTTGGAATGTGCTGAGGCGATTGTTGCTGAAGTGATAGAGACAAGCAAACAATTTAATACTGTTGTAGTGGGT
>JAQYVG010000684.1 GCA_030145595.1 Desulfobacterales bacterium
AGAGATATCCTAGCAGAATAGTACATGTAGACCTTTAATTTTTAATACACATATATCAATATACCACATTTGTAAAAACGTTAGTGGATGTGATTAGATCTATTATTTTATTGACGAAAAGTCAAACTAATCCATTGATAGTTTAAAAATCCATAATCTTTGTGTATTATTATTAGGCCGTAGCTTTGGCGATTTTTGCCCTGCACGGTGGTTATTGCTGGTTCAAGTCAATCAAATGAATTGAAGTTAGCCCGTTATTTTCAATTTTATCACGTAAATCTGTACTTCCGACAAAAGAAAGTATATGATATTGAATATTGGAAATGTGAGTGTGGTTTTAAAACAAGGGCTGTTGTATTTTCAAATTTGAATTTAAAAAAACAATACTCAAAGACTCCTCAAACAAATGCCTATGCATTACAATTCATTTGTATGCGTGCAACAGAGCAAAGTAGGCATGCAGAGCCCATTTGCCCATTTGGTACTTGGAAAATTTGCAAGGCGGC
>JAQYVG010000685.1 GCA_030145595.1 Desulfobacterales bacterium
GGATCGCATCATCGTTGCTACCGCTACCACAATTGGAGCATCCTTAGTCACGAAAGATGAAAGAATATTAAACTATCCACATGTTGAAACGATCTGGTAGGTAATCGGCTCCCAATTTTTTAATAACAATGCAGGCCCGCTCTATTATTTTTTACCGAAAACAGCTTCAAGAAACCCGCAGCCAAGTTCCTTATGGACTTCCATGGCGGACCCGATTATTTTGAATGTCTTTTGATCCTTCACTTTCTTAAATCTGCGCTTGCCCAATTAAATGCCCCATCCTATTTAATCGGGGTTAATCTGCGCCTGTCGGAGCGCAGCGGAAATCCCGCCATCGGGGCCCCGTGCAATTTTTACCCCGCCTGCCCAATTAAATGCCCCACCCTATTTAATCGGGGTTAAACCTTTTTATTCTCCTGTTTATCTGGGGCACGTCAGTGACAGCGAAGTTTATCCCGCCTGCCCCGTTAAATTCCGAAGGACAGCGCAGCGTATTTCACTGGGGT
>JAQYVG010000686.1 GCA_030145595.1 Desulfobacterales bacterium
ATTTTATTAAAAATAATAATACGTTCAACGGAAGGTTTTTATGGAGTCAATAGATTTTTTTTTGATTTCGATTTTTTTCGATGAGATTTTAGAACAAAACTACACCCCCTAAAACCAAACACAGCAGAAACATCAAAGCTCCTTTTTACAATACCAAGCACCAAGCCCACCCATTTCTATTCTAATATCAGAATTGTATCAACCATGCCCACTCTACGTTTAGTTTACCTCACAGATCAACACTATGCTGGTATGACGGATCATGCTCATGGTGCAGCAAACAACACAACCGCAGAAAACTCCTCTATTAATCAGGACCGAACTAGATTAGTACCGATTGCTGATGCGACAAGAAACGCCTGCTCATCGAAAAAACCTCCAGTCGGAGAAAAGAAGAAAATGGCAGAACAAAGTGATCACGAAGAAGATAACGATTACCTTGATACTTTATTGCAAGAATCTATTGATGCAGTCAACTCACGTAATTTTGGCGGTCGTGCCTTAC
>JAQYVG010000687.1 GCA_030145595.1 Desulfobacterales bacterium
AGCCCTAATCCACTATTAACTTAAACCCATGCACGATGCCTGCCTTCCATCGTCCGTGCAGGTCACTCTATTAGCTGTTGCGATTCTGATACCAAATCATCACTCCGCCTCCCACCTACCAAAAAATGACACCCAAAATATTTGCGATTGCCAAAAGTAATCTTCAATGATATTTTGTGTTTTTAATATATTCAGATAACGGCAAACAGTAAATCATAGCGAGGGGGGGCACAAAATGTGGCTCACAGATTATATCAAGAGAATAATGCAGGGTTTCAAAAAAAATAAAGAGACCGATTTTATATCAGAAGAGGACTCAACCTTGATAATAGAAGAAGAACCGACGGAAGACGAATCAACGGAAGATGAAGACCAATCAATGGGTTCTAATTGATTTTATTTTGCTCCGGCACTATTTGAAACACTCAAATTAGGTTAAACAAGAGGAGGATTGCATGAGAAATATCAAAGGTCTTCTCATTGCACTGGCAATTGTAGTGTTGTC
>JAQYVG010000688.1 GCA_030145595.1 Desulfobacterales bacterium
ACTTGGAGCGGAATAAAATTATACAATATATAGTGTGAGGGAGATGCTCTGGTTTTTGTAACGATTCTCAAATTGAGCGCCAGACACCTACCTTGGCGTTCTCGTAAAAAGTCACGAATTAAACTATAGATGGCGTCAAAGGGCGCCCAAGTCAAAGGTGTCCAGAACTTCGCGTGCATCTTCAAAATCCGGCTCAAGCTTAAGTGCCTGCATAAAATAGGATTTTGCCGTTTCCGGATCTTTCAGATCTATGTAGAGCCTGCCGATATTGTAATGGATACGCGCCATCGCCGGATGAATTACAAGAGCTTTTTTGTAGTTCAATAAAGCCTTTTCGAAATCGCCCTTCTTGCGGTAAAGAACGCCGAAGCTGTTGTAGATGTTTACCGTATTGGGGTTGATTTCCTTAATCTCATCCAGCACCATTTCGGCTTCTTTCACATTCTCCTTGCTCAAATGGATGTCTGCCGCCCTAATCATATATTTCTCCGCCTCTTCCAGCTG
>JAQYVG010000689.1 GCA_030145595.1 Desulfobacterales bacterium
ACCTTTTAGATGAGTGGCTCGCTGATATTAAGTGACGATGAGAAACAAGAGATGATCGAAGATGCCAAAGATGTGCAGCGAGGGAATATTTTCAATGCTGCACGAGCTTTAAGTCAGATAGGCAGCATAGATGATTATATAGATTTTTTGTCTGAAAACATGGATCTCGTTCAATTTAAACCCTCCAGGAGAATGACAAAAAATTTTAAATTATAGTTTTCATTCCTTTTGAAAAAGCCGTGCCATGGACGCTTCCATGGAACGGCTTTTTTTGTTACAATGAATGATGATGATCTCGTATTTTAAACAAAACACGAAATACTAAACACCAAACACCTGATGAATTCGACTTTTTGCGAATTCATCAATGATGATAAATATCGAGGCCCGAGATGATAAATCACAACACTTCGAAAATTGAGAAGCTGCTCCAGAAAGGTGTTAAAATCCCTAATCCTCAATGCGTTGAAATCGGTGCTGAAGTTGATGTCGACCGAATCTCCG
>JAQYVG010000068.1 GCA_030145595.1 Desulfobacterales bacterium
AAGCTATCCTGCCTGTGATAATCGCTTGTATTTAATTTGATTTCTTGTTGTTCTTGAAACCAAAATAAATTCTTCATGAGAAATTTGGGTTAGGGCTTTTCCGGCAGCCTGATAATAAATTTCGATCCGGCGCCTTTCTCCGATTCTACTTTGATAATACCTTTATGCCCGTCTACCATTTTTTTGGTGATCATCAACCCGATGCCGGTGCCCTTGGTTCCCTTGGTACTGTAAAAGCCTTGAAATATTTTTTCCTTACTTTCCTTATCCATTCCACAGCCATTGTCTATGACCTGGAATTCAACACCCCAGCCTTTGGCTTTAACTGTTTTGACAAGGACTTCTTTTTCTTTGCGATCCAGGTCGTCGTCCATGCAGGCATCTATAGCGTTCGATACCAGGTTGAGCAGGCAGCCGTGAATAAGTTCCGGATCAAAATAAAATGCGTTAAGGTCCGGCGCAAGATCGATTTTCAGATGAATTCCATGTTCTTGAGCCCGGTGTTTCATTAAGCTGACAACTTCATGAACCTGCTGGTTCGGTTCGGACAATTGGTAGTTGATATCCGTAGCTTTGGCATAATTGAGAAGATCCAATGACAGATTCGTTATCTTGTCGACATTACCTTTTACCATTTCCCAGCCTTGCATTAGATACTTGCGTTTATCCAGCTCTATGCCTTTTTCCAGTACAAAAGCCCCCCCTTTTAGACCTCCGGCAATATTTTTAATGGCATGGGACAATCCGGCAACTGTCTGGCCCACCGCCGCCAGTTTTTCAGCCTCAACAAGCTCCTTGGTCCTATCATGAACCAACTGCTCCAGGTTATTGGTGTACTCTCTAAGCTGCCGGCGCAAGGTTATGCGTTCGCGGGCTCTATTCAAGGCGATTTCCAGGGCATCGTCGTTGATCGGCTTGGTGATGAAATCTACGGCTTCATATTTAAGACTTCTTATCGCCAGATCCATATCCCCATGCCCGGTAATCATAATGACTTCCGTGTCCGGACTTTCTTGTTTTATCTTTTGCAACAGCTCGATACCGTCCATGCCCGGCATTTTGACATCCGTCAAAACTATCGCAGGATGCTCTTTGCTAAAAATTCCAAGGGCCTCCTCACCGCTTGCGGCTGTATGCACCACATAACCGGCATCCGCAAGTGAGATGCCAAGAACTTTCCGAATACCTTCTTCGTCGTCTACCAGTAAAATTGTTTTTTCCATCACTGCTCTTTTGATATAGGGAATTTAATAATGAAACTTGTACCGCCGTTTACGTTGGGCACCGCCTGTATGCTCCCTTCACATTCCTGGATGATACCGTAACTTATGGAAAGGCCCAGCCCGGTTCCATGGCCCACTTCCTTGGTCGTAAAAAAAGGTTCGAAGATTCTATCTAAATAGGTAGCTGGAATCCCGGAACCGTTATCGCTGATGGTAACAACTACGCTTTTATTTTCGGATCTGGTATTCAGTTCGATTTTTTTCTTGCCTTTACTATATTCCGGCGATTGCCATTTTTCATCAAGGGCATCCCGCGCATTAAGCAAAAGATTTATGATCACCTGTTCCAAACGGCCGGAGTCTGCCAGGATCATGGGCAGGTCCGGTTCAAGATTCCAGACAACCTCGATCCCTCTGGTCTTTAACTGCTGGCCTAAAATCTCAAAAGCCCTTTGCAGCACCTCGTTGACCTGGATCTGCTTCAGAGCAATATCCGATTTGTGGCCGAACTCTCTCATGTGATTGATAATTTTAACGGCTCGGTCTACCTGGCTGTCTATCTCTTGGGCCATTGTAAAAAGGATGTCGTCATCAATCGTTTCATTCTTTTCGACTTTTTTCATCAGATAGCTGCCGGCTGTTTTAATTACCGTTAGGGGCTGGTTGAGTTCGTGGGCAACACCGGTGGCCATTTCACCCAGTGTCGCCATTTTGCTGGCCTGGATGAGCTGCTGCTCGGTTTCCAGGCGTTGGGTGATATCGCTGGTCGTCACCAGCAACACCTTGCGTCCCGGGTACTCGGAAGGAGAAATGCGAATGTTTACAAAAAGATGTTCACCCGTTTTGTTAATGTGTTTTGCCTGGTTCATAACGGCCGATGTCCTTAATATGGACGCGTATCTACCTTTTTCTTTATCGGCGAATAGTTCCAAAAACGATCTTTTGATAATTTCGTCCTTTGTATATCCGTAAATAGCCTGAACACTTTCGTTGCAGTCGAGTATCTCCAGAGTATTAACATCCAGTACAAAGACCGGGTTTGGTATATTGTCGAAAATGGCGAAATATTTCTTCTCGGATTCATCCAGCTTTTCTTCTAATAGCTTTCTAGGCGTGACATCAACACTCATCTCCATGGCGGCCACAATTTCGCCTTCATCATTTTTGATGGGCGATGTACTAACGATCCAGTGGGTCGGCTCCCCGTCCTTGTTTACGCCAGCTTCTTCGCTGAAATGAGACAGGCCGTCTTCAAATGTTTTCTCAACAGGGCAAATTTCGCATTTTTCTTTGCGCCCCTTATAAGCGTGGTAGCAATAATCCCCGGGATTCGGATTGAATTTGTCGGCAAACTCTCGATTATACCGCATCAATTTATAGTCCCGGTCCTGAACCGTAATGATACACGGTACGATATCAAACAGATTCTGATATTCCTCCATTTGTTTACTCAGTTTTTTCCGCTTTACTTCGATTGTTTTGCCCATCTTGTAAATCGCTGTAGACAGTTGTCCCAATTCATCATTCTGATCAACCTCGATATTGGTCAAATACTCTCCATTGGCAATCAAACGGGTCCCATTCACCATTTGTTTGATGGGTCGCCGGACAAACCGCAGCACAATAAGCAGAATCACAGCAGAGGTCATCAGGAAAATAAATGCAATATTGAGGGCAAGCCATCTTCCATAAGTCCAGGTCTCTTGGTCGGTCTCTTTAAGAGAAACAACTACATCCATGGCGCCCAAAACCTTTTGCCCCGGCAAATGGGCATGACAGGAATTTGAGGAACAGCCGGGTTCCGAGTAGATGGGAGCGATAATACCCAAGAGACGACTTCCGTCTGTAGAATTGAAGATACGGGTTCTCTCCATCAGGTCCAGATGAATCTGCGGTGGATCCGTCTTGTGGCAAATATCGCAGGCTTCAGCCTTTATGTTGGTAATTCGTCCGATTTCCGCATTTTGGTTGGAAAATTTTATTTGTCCGCCCTTATTATAAATACGAACGTGTTCGACATCCTTTTCTTTGCCGATCTTTTTAATGATCCGGTTGATATCTTCCCTTAAGTTATTCATCATGGCGTAGTGGGTCCCGAGCCTGATGGTGTTCGTCAATCTGTCAGCCCCCTGACTAACAGATCTCATCACCTTTTCTTTTTGATCTTTGATATTGAAAAAACCCCATACTGCCAGACAAAGGAGCAACGTTGTTCCTACTGAAAGGATCACCTTGAAAACAAAACTGTGGCGCATTTTTTTAATAAGGTTCAACATTCTTATGACTATGTTTTATTTGTCAGAAGGTTTTCTATCATTTTAATAAGTTCAGCGGCATCCGGCGGTTTTTCCATGTATGCTTCCGGTTCGGGAACGCGGGGTCCTTTTTGGGGACTCAACATTCTTAGAAAATGAAAAAAGGTTTTCTTGGCAATCGCCGAAAGCATTATAATCGGGATGTGGAGGAGCTGTTCGTCGGTCTTGAATTGCTGATACGCCCAGATGCCGTCTTCAATTTTGGGCATCATAACATCAAGGATCACCAGCAACGGAACTGCTGATTTAGCTTTTTCCAGGGCTTTAGTACCGTTTTCTGCCGTGATCGGCACAAAGCCCATGGTTTCAACTACCGTTGAGACAAAAATCCTCATATCCGGTTCATCATCCACCACTAGAATTTTCTGGTTGTCCATCTTTTAGTGCAATCCTTATCGATTGATTGTCGGGGTGCTTATGTTGCAACAAATATTTTAAATCTTCAAGAGAAAATAAAATCGTGTTGCGATTTTATGAAACTCCCGCAAGCACGCTTGCGGGATCTAATAAGCGAAAGGTTTATTCGTCTTTCGCGGCACAGTAGGTTGTGAGTTAAATGATAGTAGTATGTAAAAACATGTTGCGCAACAAAAATGCAACAGTATTGCAACATTATTAAATTAAAAGACCCATTTTTTTGACTGCCACATTTTGTGCTAAAGCTAGGATCGGTCGATGGTATTCTTGGCGTTGTTGGGTAAAATTGCTGCGATCGGCGGTGGTTCCAGCCTGCGGGTAAATTGGTAACGACCGGGGTATTTTTACCCAATAATAAAATTATCAAAAGATTATAATATATTGGGAGACTATCCCCTCGGGTGATGGGGTATATCCCCCTCTGCTCTCTTTTAGTTCACATCCCACCCATTGGTCATATCTTATTGAGATCAAAGTGTTTTCTATTTTTTTTCTACGTTGGCACAGGGTTTGCTCATATGGAGAGCTATTGTTAGGAATGATTTTCACCTTTTATGATGGACAGCCACCAATGGCCAACACAGGAACCTTATTAATAAGTGAACCCGGCTCCAAGCTGGCAACCGACCTGGCTATATGGCTAAACGACAAGCAATACAAGGTCAGGGCAGTTGATAATATTAAAGACGTTTTTATGGCTCTCCAGTGTGAAAAGATTCATGTCTTGGTGATGGATGTTTGCATACCGGAGAAGATGGGCTATGAGGCCATTTCCATAATTAAGAGCATGTATCGCAATCTGCCCATCATTATTGCCACCGATGAAAATAACCCGGAACTGGAAAGTTGCGTTAGACAGATGGGTATTTTTTACTACCATGTGAAGTCCTTTGGAATGGATGAACTCATGCTTGCCATCACCAACGCCATGACGCGTTCCAGTCGAAAAAATTAGGGGGGAGGCTATGCAACTACAAAATAAACTGACTTCGGGAGAATTCCTGGTACTTGCGGAAATGGAACCTCCCAAGGGGGTTGATGTTTCTTCAATGCTGGACAGCGCCAACAAGGTGCGCGGCAGGGTGGACGCCATCGTGATCCCGGAGATTAGCAGTGCCGTCATGAGAATGAGTTCTTTGGGAGGAGCCGTCCTGCTGCAGAGCAAAGGCTTTGAGACGGTTATGCAGATCTGCTGCCGGGATCGCAACCGCCTGGCTCTCCAGGCGGACCTGTTGGCAGCCCAGGCACTGGGGATTGCAAATGTAATGGCTGTTACCGGAGAGGATCCCAGCCACGGTGATCATCGCCACATCCGGGCTGTCAATGACGTTGATCTTACCGAACTGCTGGAGGCCATCCAAAACCTCCAGAGCGGCCGTGATATGGCAGGCGTTGAGCTCAACGGGGCTCCCAGGTTCCTGGTGGGGTCTTCGGTAAATTCAGGAGCAAGCGGCGGCGCTCTGGACCTGGAACTCAAGGAACTGGACAAAAAAATAAAGGCCGGCGCCGAGTTTTTTGTGACTGCGCCTGTCTTTGACCTGGAAGCGTTTGCCGGATTCATGAAGAAGGTGGGGGACCGCAAAGCCAAGATCATTCCCACCGTACTTTTGCTAAAATCGTCAGGCATGGCCAGATACATTGATCGACAACAGGATAATGTGAACATTCCGGCGGATCTCATCAACCGCATTAAGAAGGCACCAGACAAGGTCCGGGAATGTGTCAACATTGCCGCAGAATTAGTTTCCGCCCTCAAGGACGCAGGCTCCTGCGGAGTGAATATCGCCACCCTCGGTTGGGAGCATAAACTTTTGGACATTTTGACAGGGCCCAAAGCATAAATCTTCCACTCTAAACCTATACAGGAATTAGAATAATGGAGAGCAGAGAAAACGTGCACCAATTAAAAAAAAGCAGCATTACTAAGTCCGTTGGATCCGTACTGGTTGTGGGCGGCGGAATTGCCGGCACCCAAGCCGCACTGGACCTGGCCAACTCCGGCTTTCATGTCTATCTGGTGGAAAAGTCCGCCGCCATCGGCGGAGGCATGGCGCAATTGGACAAAACCTTTCCCACCAATGATTGTTCCATGTGTATTCTCTCCCCCAAGTTGGTGGAATGCGGGCGTCACCTGAATATTCAACTCATCACCATGGCTGATGTGGAAAAGGTGGAAGGCCAAGCCGGTCGTTTTACGGTAGCGGTACGCGAACGGCCTCGCTATATTGACACGGAAAAATGCATCGCCTGCGGCATCTGTGCGGAGAAATGCCCCAAAAAGGTGGACGATGAATTCAACTGCGACTTGAACAAACGAAAATCCGCCTACGTCAAGTACCCTCAGGCGGTTCCCCTGAAATATGCCATTGACCCGGAGACCTGCATCTACTTTAAAGGGAAAAAAGGCAAATGCAAAGCCTGTGAAAAATTCTGTCCGGCAGATGCCGTGGACTTCGACCAGCAAGACAAAGTCCACACCATCGAAGTGGGATCCATCATCCTTGCTCCCGGGTTTCAGTCTTTCACCCCTGATGTTCCCCCGGTTTATGGTTACGGCACGTATCCGAATGTCCTTACCAGTATGGAATTCGAGCGTATTTTGAGTGCCGCCGGACCATACCAGGGTCACCTGCTACGGCCATCCGACCAGCAAACCCCGAAAAAGATAGCCTGGCTGCAATGTGTGGGGTCCCGTGATCTTCTCCCCGGGAGCCACGGATACTGTTCGGGAGTCTGCTGTATGTACGCTATCAAAGAAGCCGTTATTGCTAAAGAGCATGCCCACGATGATCTGGACACGGCGATCTTCTATATGGACATGCGAACCTACGGCAAGGACTTCGAGCGCTACTATGAGCGCGCCAAAAATGAACATGGTGTTCGCTTTGTCCGTGCTCGCATCCACAGCATTGAACCGTCGGCGCAGAACTCTGACGACCTGAAACTACGCTACATTGATGAAGACGGCACACCGTACGACGAAATCTTTGATCTGGTCGTACTTTCGACCGGCCTGGAAATCAGTGATGGGGTCCGAAAACTATCCGAAACATGTGGAATTGTTTTAGATGAAGACGGCTTTGCCCAAACCGGATGTTTTAGCCCGGTGGCGACGTCTCGACCCGGAATTTTCACATGCGGTGCCTTTGCCGGCCCCAAAGACATTCCCTACTCCGTTATGGAGGCCTCGGCGGCCTCGGCGGCCTCGGCAGCGCTGCTTGCCGACGCTCGCAACTCTTTGACCCAACCGAAAACATACACCGACGAGGTAGCCGTTACCGCCCAAGAACCCCGCATCGGGGTGTTTGTCTGTCATTGCGGCATCAATATCGGCAGTGTTGTGGATGTGCCGGCGGTGCGAGACTATTCCAAGACCCTGCCCCATGTGGTCTACGTGGCCGATAATTTGTTCAGCTGCAGTGAAGACACTCAACACCTGATTCAAGAGGCCATCAATGAACATAATCTAAATCGAGTCGTGGTGGCCGCCTGCACCCCCCGTACCCATGAACCTTTGTTCCAGGAAACCATTCGCGAAGCCGGCTTGAACCGCTACCTCTTCGAGCTGGCCAATATCCGCGATCAGAACTCCTGGGTACATCAAGCCGAGCCGCAGAAAGCCACCGAGAAGGCTAAGGACCTTGTGCGCATGGCCGCTGCCAAGGTGGCGCTGCAGGAACCGTTGGACCGCTTGCAAGTACCCTTAAACCACAACGCGCTGGTCATCGGCGGCGGTGTGGCCGGAATGAGTGCAGCCTTGAACCTGGCGGATCAGGGCTTCCACACATATCTCGTGGAGCAAAAAGAGGAACTCGGCGGCCACGCACTCAACATCAAAAGGACTTGGAAGGATGAGGATGCCGGGGCCCATGTCACGGAGATCCGCCGGCGGGTGCTCGATCATGTTGACATTGAGGTGTTCACCGGCGCTAAACTCATAGACGTCATCGGCTTTGTAGGCAACTTCACCAGTGAAGTGCAAACCAATAACACGGTGCGGGAGTTAAATCACGGTGTTGCCATTCTGGCCACCGGTGCCGAGTCCTATCAACCGCAAGAATACCTCTACGGTCAGAGCGAGCGCGTAACTTGCTGGCACGATTTGGAAGATCTTTTCACGAGGGAACCGGAAAGATTACAGCAAGCAGAGGCGGTGGCATTTATTCAGTGTGTGGGCTCGCGTGAACCGGACCGGCCCTATTGCTCCAAGATTTGCTGCACCAGCTCGGTTCAGCAGGCCATTTCCCTGAAAACCGAAAAGCCGGACCTGGACGTCTACATCCTTTACCGTGACCTGCGCACCTATGGCCAGCGGGAGGAGCTCTACCGCAAGGCCCGGGAACTGGGAGTCCTCTTTTTTCGGTACTCCTTGGAGGAAAAACCCGTGGTGGAGCAGACCACGGTGGACGCAAAAGAAAAACTGCAGATTACCGTCAGAGATCACGTTCTCGGCCAACCCGTACGGTTTCAGGTGGATTACTTGAATCTCGCCACAGCCATTATCCCTAAGAATTCGGAAGAATTGGCCCAGCTATTCAAGGTGCCTCTCAACGAGGACAAATTTTTCCTTGAAGCCCACATGAAGCTCAGGCCGGTGGACTTTGCCACTGACGGTGTTTTTGTCTGTGGCCTGGCCCACTACCCCAAGCCCATAGAAGAATCCATCGCCCAGGCCCAGGCAGCGGCAGCTCGCGCCGCCAATGTCCTGGCCCAGGAATTCGTCGAGGTGGAGCCCATCGTTTCGGAGGTAGACCAGGATCTTTGCATTGGCTGCGGGTTATGTGAGGCTTCTTGCCCCTTTGGCGCCATACACCTTGTGAAGGTTGCGGGCCAGGGATACCGGGCTGAAAACATCTCGGCGTCTTGCAAAGCCTGCGGGGTGTGCGCGGCGGCGTGTCCGCAGCAGGCCATTGATATGATCCACTTCAGAGACCGGCAGATAGTAGCGGCCATCCAGGCGGGTGGTGCCGGATAAACGTAACGAGGTTACACTGTGTACGGCTATAATATAGACTTTGAGATTTTGTAATTTGCTACCTGGCACCAATAATTGGAGTGCTACGCTTGAGGAGCACTTCGTTTGAGGAGCGGCCTGACGGCCTTAAGGGGTGTTGATAAAACGACTTTTTTTCCTTTAAGCAAAGCGATCCTAAAGCGTAGCGCTCTTCAAGCACAGCGGTCATTTTTTTCAAATGACCAGTGACAAATGACTAAGATGAACAGGAGACAAACAATGCAAGAGACATACGAGCCGAAAATTCTGGCCTTCTTGTGCAACTGGTGTGCCTACGCAGGGGCTGACTTGGCAGGGGTTTCACGCTTCCAATACCCCCCGAGCATCCGCGTCATCCGCACCATGTGTTCCGGCCGCGTCGATCCTTTCTATGTAGTGGAGGGGTTGCAAAACGGCTACGATGGAGTCTTTGTTTTTGGGTGACACCTGGGGGAATGTCATTACCTGGATGGTAATGTTTATACCTCCAAACGGATGCCGGTGGTAAAGCAACTGCTGGATCTGGCCGCCGTCGGCAGCAGTCGGCTGCAGCTTCACTGGGTTAGCGCCGCTGAGGGACAGCTCTTTGCCGACTATGTCACCGAATTGAGTGACCTGATCGGCAAGCTGGGACCCTTTAAGCCCGCTGACTTCAAGCTGGAGCTGGCAGCAGCGGCAACCGTGCTGAAATCGACCCGCATACGCTGGCTGATTGGAATGGATCGACAGATCACCGAACGGGAAAACGTTTACCACGAGAAAGTGGACCCTGAAACGTATCAGAAACTGGTCAGCCAGGCTGTGGTCGAGGAATATCAAAAAGGATTGATCCTGGAAGCTATCGGCGATAAGCCGCAATCGGTTCGCGAGATGGCAGACAAAACCGGATTGCCGGTCTATACGGTCTCTTTACGGCTGAACGATCTGGAAAAAGCCGGTCAGGCCCAATTTCAGGGTTTCGAAGGCACAACAGCCAAATTTGTGCTTATGGCTGCATAAATTTGAGACCCAAGTTAAAGCGATTAACTGCAATCTCAAAAGGAATGGTTATGACAATTTCAAAAGATGAACCGAAAGTCGGTGCCGTGATGGTCGTCGGCGCGGGCGTCGCCGGCATGCAGGCCTCGCTGGATCTGGCGGATGCGGGTTATTATGTACATTTGGTCGACAAATCCCCAACCATTGGCGGGATCATGGCGCAATTAGACAAGACGTTTCCAACAAACGATTGCGCCATGTGTATTATTTCACCCAAGCTGGTGGAAGTCGGCCGGCACCTCAATATCAATTTGATCACCAACACGGAAGTGGAAGGTCTTGAAGGCCGGGCCGGCGACTTTCATGCTACGCTTGTCAATTACCCGCGCTACATCGATTTGGAGAAGTGCACCGCCTGCGGTGAGTGCCGCCGGGTGTGTCCGGCAACGGCTGTCAATGAATTCAACGAGAGTCTCGATCTGCGCGAAGCCACCTACTTGAAGTATCCCCAGGCAATACCCAGAGGCTTTATCATTGACCGCAATATCTGCATCGGCTGCGGCCTCTGTGAAAAAGTCTGCCTGGCCGAAGCCGTCCAATATAACGAGAAATCCCGCCGGACCGAGGTGGACGTAGGCGCCGTGGTACTGGCAGCGGGCAACAAGATCTTCGATCCGTCCCGTTTGGATATCTATAGCTATATGGACCAGCCCAATGTCGTTACCAGCCTTGAATTTGAGCGCATCCTCAGTGCTTCGGGTCCCTACCAGGGCCATCTCATGCGGCCGTACGATCGCGAAGAGCCGCAAAAAATTGCCTGGCTGCAGTGTGTGGGCTCGCGCGACATCAATCGCTGCGACAACTCCTACTGCTCGGCGGTCTGCTGTATGTATGCCATCAAGGAAGCGGTCATCGCCAAGGAGCATGCCCACTGTGACCTGGATACCGCCATCTTTTATATGGATATTCGGTCCTACGGCAAGGATTTTGAACTGTACTATAACCGCGCCAAGCAAGAAGGGGTTCGCTTTATCCGCTCACGCGTCCACAGTATCGAACCCAAAGGCGACGGCGATCTTAAGCTCTCTTACGTGGATGACCTGGGGGATTTAAAGAGTGAAGTCTTTGACATGGTGGTCTTGTCAGTCGGCTTTGAGGTCGGCCAAGAAACCATTGCTCTGGCTAAACGTCTGGGTATCGAACTCAATAAACACAACTTTGCGGTAACCGACCCTGCCATGCCGGTGGCCACTTCACGGCCGGGGATCTACGTCTGCGGGACACTCCAAGGTCCCAAGGATATCCCCCAATCCGTCATGGAAGCCTCCGGTGCTGCGGCCGCCTCCAGTGCGTTGCTCAGCGCGCTGCGCTGGACGGCAACCAAAACCAGGGAATTGCCGGCCCAAAGGGACATCAGCGCAGAACCGCCTCGCATCGGTGTGTTCGTTTGCAACTGCGGCATCAATATCGGCGGCATTGTGGATGTGCCGGCGGTGCGAGAATATGCCCGCACACTGCCTCATGTCGTCCATGTGGAAGACAATCTCTTCACCTGCTCCCAGGACACCCAGGTCAGTATGGCGGAGGTCATCAAGGAAAAGGGCATCAATCGGATGATGGTTGCCGCCTGCACACCGCACACCCACGAAGAGTTATTCCGGGAAACTTTGCTCGAAGTCGGCCTCAACAAGTACCTCTTTGAAATGGCCAACATTCGCAATCAGAATTCCTGGGTGCACATGAACGACCACGAAAAGGCTACTGATAAGGCTAAAAATCTTGTGCGGATGTCCGTGGCACGGGCCGCACTTTTGGAGCAACTCCAAGAGAAAAAAGTGGAGGTCAACCAACGGGGATTGGTCATCGGCGGCGGTGTAGCCGGCCTCAACGCGGCCCTGAACCTGGCCCAACAGGGATATGAGGTGGTGGTTGTCGAGAAGGAAAAGGAACTCGGCGGCATGGCACGTTATCTCCACCACACCATCGAAGGCTTTGACGTCGGGCAATACCTGGACGAACTCATCGAGACAGTCCAAACCAACGACAAGATTCAGGTCCTGACCGAGGCACTCGTGGTCGGTTTCAGCGGATTCAAAGGCAATTTTACTACCGAAGTGCTGGTTGGCCCCGGAATGTACGAGCGCAAAATCAACCACGGCGTGGCCATTATCGCCACCGGGGCACTGGAGTACAAACCAAAGGAGTATCTTTACAACCAACATGATCGGGTCATGACCCAGCTTGAACTGGGCAACGTGCTGCATGCGAACGGCCATGAAGCCGCCAACTGGCAGCAAGTGGTCATGATTCAGTGCGTGGGCTCGCGCAACGAGGAAAATCCCAATTGCAGCCGGGTCTGCTGCCAGAGTGCGGTAAAACATGGCCTGGAACTCAAAAAGCTTAATCCCGACATGCAGGTGGCTATTCTCTACCAGGACATGCGGATGTACGGGCTGTTGGAGGACTATTACAAAGAGGCCCGCAGTGAAGGCATCTTGTTTTTTCGCTACAGTCCTGACCAGCCTCCCGAGGTGAGCGCCAACGGTGAGGGCCTGAAGGTCACCTTTGAAGAACATCTGCTGAAACGGCCCGTGCAGATAAATGCCGACGCCCTCGTTCTAAGTGCCGGCACCACGGCGGCGGACACCGAAGAGTTGGCATCTTTTCTCAAAGTACCTCGCAACAACGCAGGGTTTTTCATCGAGGCGCATGCCAAACTGAGGCCGGTGGATTTAGCTTCGCAGGGGATCTATCTGTGTGGTACGGCTCACAGTCCCAAGCTTATGAGCGAGAGCATCGTCCAAGCGCTGGCGGCCGCCGCCCGCGCGAGTTCGTTTTTGGCCGCTAAGGAAATGAAAGTTGGTGGTGCCGTGGCCAAGGTGGATCCGATCCGCTGTGCCGCCTGTCTGGTCTGTGTCGATAGCTGTCCTTACGGGGTTCCGCAGATCAATGCAGATAACGTTTCGGAAATCAACGAGGCTTTGTGCCAGGGTTGCGGGGTTTGCGTCTGCGAATGCCCGGCCAACACGATTCACCTGGCGCACTACGAAGATGACCAGATCAGTGCCAAAATCGTTGCACTTTTGGAAGGAGGCGTGTGATGGATCAGTTTGAACCGGTTATTATCGCATTCTGTTGCAATTACTGAGCTTATTCTGCGGCGGACCTGGCAGGTTCGATGCGGCTCAGCTATCCGGCGAATGTGAAAATTATCAAAGTCCCCTGCACGGGACGGGTGGCCATTGCCCAAATGTTCAAGGCTCTGGAAAAAGGTGCGGACGGGGTTTTTGTCGCCGGCTGTCTGGAGGGTGACTGTCACTACCAGTCCGGTAACCTGCGGGCCAGAAAGCGCGTAGAATATGTGCAGGAAATTCTGGGCCAGATCGGCATGCAGGCCGAGCGGCTGGCCATGTACAATCTTTCCGCGGGCGATGGCCCCCGGTTCGCACAGATCGCCCGTGAAATGACTGAAAAAATTCGACAATTGGGACCGAGTCCCATCAGAACTGTAAAAAGCCGAGCTTCCCAGAAGCCGAGCGTGGAGGTGGCCGCATGATAATGGCAAAACCCAAACCCATAGAGGAAATCATAGACGAAATCAAAGACTTGAACAGTGTGCTGATCGCCGGTTGCGACGGCTGTGTCACCGTTTGCGAGGCCGGAGGACTAAAAGAAGTGCAGGCGTTGGCCTCGGCCCTGCGGCTGTACTTCACCAAAGAGGATAAGCGCATTAAGATTGATGAAACCAGTCTTACCCGCCAGTGTGATAAGGACTATCTGACGCAGATCTTGGACAAGATTGGTGATTATGACGCCGTCGTTTCCCTGGCCTGCGGTGCAGGCGTGCAGTTCATGGCGGAGATGTATCGCA
>JAQYVG010000690.1 GCA_030145595.1 Desulfobacterales bacterium
GATGCAGAAAGACTGACTGGCTGAATTGCTTGAAAATCATTATGTTACCCTTCCTTGAAGCTGGAAATATGCGGCTGATGGTAGATTAAGAATTCGGGTGTAGATCGTTGTTTTACCTGGGAGTGAGCAGTTTTTTCTCCTTGATCCGGAATAGCGGGTTGTCCCAATAAACTTCACCATCTGCTGAAAATCACTGCAGTGTTTTTTTCTTTTAATTATGAGGAGACTGACTCATGCCTACATTTGTACGTACTGATAAGTGCGACGGTTGTAAAGGCCAGGATAGGACAGCGTGCATGTACATTTGCCCGCACAATCTTATGAAACTGGATAAGGACGGTTCTGAAACCGGCCATGCCATGAAATCATTTAACCAGGAGCCTGATCAGTGCTGGGAATGTTACTCATGCGTCAAAATCTGTCCACAGAATGCGATTGAAGTACGTCCATACGCTGATATCGTCCCACTGGGTGCATCTGTGCAGCCTCTGCGTGGTACTGATT
>JAQYVG010000691.1 GCA_030145595.1 Desulfobacterales bacterium
GAAAGGCGACAGCATAGGGGAGCCTGAGCGGTACCTTGGTGCTAACATCGAGAAAGTACAGATCAATGATGGTACAGTAGTTTTCTCTATGAATTGTGTTGATTATGTGACTAACGCAATTGCAAACCTCGAGAATACTATACAGAGAGATGGTGGTGCAGACCTCAAGGTTTATGGAGCCCATGCGGGTAAGCGACCATTTCCAGCAGTCTATCGTCCGGAGAAGGATGTGTCTCCATTACTGGATGATGAGATGACAAATAGGTATATGCAATTAATTGGTATACTTAGATGGGCAATCGAAATCGGGCGAGTCGATATTATTACGGAAGTAAGTTTCTTGTCGCAGCATCAATGTGCACCTAGGAAGGGTCAGCTAGATGCTCTCTACAGAATATTCTGGTACCTGAAGTGTTGCTTGAAGGCTGGGAAGATTGCAAGGATTGCATTTGACCCGAAGAAGCCGCAGCACGACGAGGCTCTCTGGATCCAATCCCTTGATAC
>JAQYVG010000692.1 GCA_030145595.1 Desulfobacterales bacterium
AAGTTGGCCGATTCAACCGCTTTTTCCTTTCACCCAATGGGTGAAAACCAAACTTGTCAAAACCCGTATGTTTTCAGGCTGAATGAGTGTGTTTTGTCGGTTTTTTGATTAATTGACGTGGAATGCGGGTTTCTTTCTGTTTGAGCCCCGTGTTTTCGGGGTGGGTTTACTCGCAATGAATGTTTGCTGACCGGGATTAGAGGCTTGAAAACCTAGCACTCCCGGGGCGACTCGAACGCGCAACCTACGGATTCGAAGTCCGGCGCTCTATCCATTGAGCTACGGGAGCGATTGACGACAGGATTATACCCTATCCCTTTTCCCTTCTTCCTACTCTCCTGGAAGATTATAAAAATTGTAAACCGCCTGTGAAAGCTCAGCAATTAATTCCGAAGCCGGCTCCCAGACTAATTGGTCAGGGTGGTACAGGAAAACCACCAATACATAATTCCCACCAGGAGTGTAAATAATGCCCGCATCTCCAATAGTATGGATCACTCCATT
>JAQYVG010000693.1 GCA_030145595.1 Desulfobacterales bacterium
GTGTTGATAAAATTCCTTACCTTATGGTAAGGATAAAATCCAACTGAATCTTGTCAAGACAAATGTGGCAAGTCACTATTGATAGTTCAGTAAAATGTAATCGTTTTACATTTCACTTTTCACTTTTTACAAATTTATCAGTCTCGCTTCGATCAATGAGAACGAGAACGGGGGTCGGGCCACAGGAACATTTTGGTATCATAGATCCGCAGATTACCCCAGTGAAATACGCTTCGCTGTCACTGACGTGAATTGCACGGGGCAGGCGCAGATTAACGCAGATTTTAGAAAGTGAACAAAATAAGGCCCTAAAATGGCTGCACGCGGTGTACGGATGATTGGTTATTCGTTATTAGTTAATGGTGAAAGAAGTGCTGGATTAAGGACTGATGCTGGAATGTATTGTACAGAAGACAAAGGGCGGAGAAGCCGATTGCTTTACTCGCAGTGTTCCGGTTCAATATCAAGAATTAAGGAAATTGACTTCTTTATGAGATCGATTT
>JAQYVG010000694.1 GCA_030145595.1 Desulfobacterales bacterium
GGTTTGTTCTTTCTACCTTCCGTCCTGGCGTCGTTCTTGGCTGACCATCTTGCGGTTGCCACGGCGCGTGTTTGTTCTGATGCACTTAGTGCATCATAAGCATCTCCTTTGAGCATGGAGTTAGCTTTATCCGTGATGGTCCATTTCGCATAACGTTCATTGAACGCCGCGTTCATGTCCACATAGAGTTTCTCTGCGCAGTCAAATAAGATCTGCGCGTACTCACGGGTAGCTGCTCCAGTCAAGTGGGCTCCAAAGAGCTCCACTGCGGAGACTGCGTCCACATCGGCCATTCTCGGCATGAGTTCATTTCTGATACTCTGCCAGGTCTCGATGACGGACTTTGGATTGTCCTCAATACGGTCGAGCCTAAGGCCCATTTGTGATCCGTATGAGGTCTCCTTCTGGCGGTTACTGGCTCCAACACCGTGGTTGTTGGTGAGCACAGTAAACTTCACCGTTGCCGTCTTCGGCAGGTTGGAGAGGCTCCCGGCCGTCACCG
>JAQYVG010000695.1 GCA_030145595.1 Desulfobacterales bacterium
GGGTCTTCGCTGCGCTTCAGTCTTCGCCTCCGGCTTCGACCCGACAAGACGCCCCCGCAAGCAGACCCACACAGACGAGTCTTCGCTGCGCTACGCCCCCGCAAGCAGACACAGACTTTTATTTGTTCGATCGACCCGATCGAACAAATGATGTCATCGCTGCGCGAATTTTACATCCTGTATATCGTGTTCATCCATGGTTTTCTTACTTGGTCACTTGTGCAGTGTACATGTTGCCCGCTGGTCATAACAAACTTGTACAGTAACTTGGTCACTCCCATCCAGTTTCTGTAATAAGCCGGGTGCGGTTTCTTATTGGCCATTTCATCATCTGTGCTCATCCACAGTTTCTCGGAATTTTTCTTCAATAAACCGCTGCATTTCCTCTTTCTTTGGCAGTTCAAGCTGGTATTTGGAAACGAAAAGCCCGTTGTCCATGCCGGCCAGAGCATACTCCACAAGCGCATGATCTCTTTGGGTGCAAAGCAAAATGCCCACCGGC
>JAQYVG010000696.1 GCA_030145595.1 Desulfobacterales bacterium
AATAGATGAATCTCTATCTTATTGACTACCGCCGTTTGTTCCGTAGACTGCGGACGTGAAGCCTTCAGTACTGCTCATCGAGTGCCATCACGATCCTGAAGAAGAAAAACTTTATCCGCAGATTGCGCAGATTAACGCAGATTAAAATAACGTACGGGCTGACTTAAAAGTCGGCCCCTACGAGGCTTTATTTAGAAACTAGGCCAAGAATATTTCTTATCTGGCCGTAGATTTTCTTCATCAAAGGACGGGGAGCTTTCCCCAGCCTGTCTACTATTCTTTCTAACGACAAAGTGGTGATGAGGTTCGGTCTCGCAACAGATTCTTTAGTTAGACCGCACTTGATGCTATCTTTCGTTGTTATGTGTACATCGTAGTCGTCAATCCGGTCTATTCGGGAACTCAGAGGAACCACTACAAAAGCAGATTCTTCTGTATTAAATTCTATAGTTGAAACGACTAATACCGGTCTTTCTTTGACAGGAACAGTTTTGATATATCC
>JAQYVG010000697.1 GCA_030145595.1 Desulfobacterales bacterium
AGTCCTCGCAATGTTGCCCCCTGTTTCCTCAAGCACTTTTACAATCTGGTTTCTCTCCAGCGCTTCGAGGGTTCTTCCTTCCACCGGACCTGGGCTGGTCAGCTCCTGTGGAAATTCGGCTAAAGTGATAAACTTGTCCTTAGCCAGAATTACACCACGCTCAACCACGTTTTCGAGTTCTCTCACATTGCCGCGCCAGTGGTAATTCAGCATGAATTCCACCGCCTCGGGAGAGAAGCTTTTGGCAGGTTTGTTGTTCTCTTTGGCATACTTCTTCAGAAAATGCTCAGCCAGCGGCAGGATATCCTCCCGCCTATATCTAAGCCCGGGCAGGTCGATAGTCACTACGTTTAATCGATAATACAGGTCTTCTCTGAATTTCCCCTGTTCGGTTATAGTCCTGAGGTTTTTATTTGTAGCAGCAATGATGCGTACATCGACCGTAGTCTCTTCGTTGCCACCAACTCTGGTAATCTTTTTTTCTTCGAGCGCTCTGAGTAG
>JAQYVG010000698.1 GCA_030145595.1 Desulfobacterales bacterium
CGTTCTAAGTGAGGTCTGGGCCAGGGGTGTCAGGAAAGGCAGACGCAATAGCATTTCCTGAACACTGACACCTTGTATGAAACTTCAGTTTCTTTTTCGATTAAACTAGACGCTCGCGGCCAGCGGCAGCGCTCGTATGAAACTACATGGATTCCAATGCCATTTTCATAAAGTCGGTGGGCACAGCCCACCCTACAATAAGGGATTATTGCAACGTTTGGGGTAATGATCCAGGGATTCGACAAAGCAGGACAGGTCTCCGTGCCTGCCGCTCGCAGAGTTCCGCAATTATAAACCCCTGCGAGGAAAACCCATTAAGATAATTATTTTAAGTCCAACATGATGGATATAATCCGGCTTCAAGATCTGAGCTATATTTTTCAAATATCATTCAAAAAGCGCTTGATTTATAATCCTAAACACATTATTAAGATGGATCAAAAAATCGATATGGGCGGTTAACTCAGTGGGAGAGTGCTACCTTCACACGGTAGAAGTCAC
>JAQYVG010000699.1 GCA_030145595.1 Desulfobacterales bacterium
TGGAACAGGTAACTGCAGAGTATTCTTTACGGGAAGGCGGAGGGGTCCGAGTTAAAAATCGTGGGTTTTCTAAGAAAAAAAATAAATGGAGCGAAGCGGAAGGGAAGGCGTTCTTCGTCGGAAAATCAAGTGAAGGTTACTTGAAAGTTTCTTTCTTCGGGCCATTTTACGGCTCCTACGTTGTTTTCGAACTAGATAAAGATAACTATCAATATGCATTCGTCTCCGGTCCCAATACATCTTATCTTTGGTTGCTGTCGCGAACACCAACTGTAGAGGAAGACTTATTAACGCAATTTATTATGAAGGCCAAAAAATTAGGTTACGAGACCGAAAAGTTAATTTATGTGGATCATAAATAGGGCAGTAAAAGCCTAACCAATCACTGGTGCGGACGCGAAAAGCAGCGCCGCACAGTTCAGTCGTTATATTGCATGACCGTTTGTATGGAAGGATAAATGTATTCTCGAAACAATCATAATAGCTGCATCTGTCCTCAT
>JAQYVG010000069.1 GCA_030145595.1 Desulfobacterales bacterium
AAAAGCAGATGGCTGTTTTTTTCATTTTATTACACCTTATTATTGCTTTGCTTGAACCAGGTAAGCACAGGCTCAACCCAAATACCTGTTGGCTGAAAAAAGAGGCTGTGCCCTTTATCGCTTTCTAATTCCACTTCCTTACTTAAGATGCCTTGCATGGCTTGCGAAAATGCCGCTTTGCAACTACCTGCTATTGAATCTGATGAAGCATAGATCGACAAAAAATCACCTTTGAGTTTGGTGAAGTCGGGATAAGCTTGCGCAAGAGGCTTGATTTCACAACCCGCCATTACCACGAAACCAATCATCGGGTTTTCCAGCCGGGAAGCCACCCAAAGGGTTATAACACCACCTTTGGAATGCCCGGCGATTGTGATGTTTTCCGGCGGCACACCTGCATCCATCAGTCTTTGGACTTGACCAACTATTTTCGTCGCATATTCTGAGGGTACGATTTCCCCGGACCGCACTTCACTTATGACAATGAAACCTTTATCAGCAAAGGCCTGCAATATATCATAATACTTGCAGGCTCCATCCGGACCATGCCTTTCAACATAGTAATTATGCACAAAGAACAAATATTGGGCTGAGCTATCGATAGTGGACGGCATTTTATAAAACGCCTGCTCTTTTGCATAAGATATTGATGCAAAACTGAGTACAACCAGCACAAACATCGTAGCCCTGACTAAAAATGAGAAATTATTTGTGCTTATCGATCGTTTCATCGTCTCCTTCTTTTCTGTTGAGAAATCTTTTACTACCGGACAATCTATTTTTTTTCCGGAGGCTTTAGCTTGGGCCTGAAAATAAACGCAGCTGCAGCACCAAGGAATTCTGCTAATTTTTTGATTCGCTCGCATTCCCCGTAGCCCCGCTGGGCGGGATCTTCGCTACGCTACGGCAACTACGGGGAATGCGCTCGCTTTGCAGTTCAAATAAGAACCGGGTTATTGCTACTCGTAGATACCGGCACAGACTATGGCTTTTTCACCGGGAACCTTGAGAAAATAGGTTTTTTTCAAAGAAGCTTTTTGCGTACCGGGCCGCAGATGCATATATGCTATCCATCCACTGCCCTCGGTAGCGGCCTTTTCAAGAACCTTGACAAAAGGCTGCTCGTGATTGGCATCCCGGTATCTTTTCATCGGAAAGCCGAGAAAGTTTTCCACCGGGTGAGCCAAAATCCTGGCCTCGACATCATCGATGCAAAAGACGTAGGTGTCCTTCCAAAAAAACGGGCCTTTTTTGTCACTCATTTTTTCAATGGCTTTCTCCAGCCCTATCTTTTTGATCAGTTCGGACGCTTCTTTACATTTCGCAATACATTCTTCCTTAGTTGCTTTCTCTGCGGCAACACCGAAACACACAAAGGTAACGACAAGGATAACTGTTAGAACTGTAATTTGAACTGCGGAAAATTTTTTCATAATTACCTCCTTTTTTAAAATAATGTTTTTATTTCTAGTACACTCATTTGCTGAATCCAGGAGGTAATCCCGTATCATCTAAAATGGTACTTTCCTCCTGATAATGGACCAGCCTATCCCCTCTACCGCGTCTTAAATTCAGATCCAGGCCTATCTCACGACCCCTAACCGGATAGGAACCAGTGGCAAGTCTCAAGGATCCCATGGGCTCCACAACGATTGCGGCCCGGGCCTGTACGGGACAGTTGTGCTCGCATAATCCGCAGCCGCTGCATTTTGACTCGTCAACAAACGGCACCGCCACCGGGATATCGTCAACCATTTTGAAATCCAGAGCGTTATATGAGCAAAACTCATCGCAGATCAGGCATTTCTTGCCGAACTCCCACGCCAGACATTTATGCCTTAAAATATGTGCCGTCCCGATTTTGGCCCAGACTTTCTCTGCAAGAGGCAACGCGCGGACGGCACCGGTGGGGCAGACCTGACCGCACACGTTGCAGGTCGGTTTACAGGGTCCTCGTCGCGGAATAACTCTGGGACTGAAGAAGGCGGCAAACCCGGCAAAAAGGCCCATGGGCTGCAAAGTGTTTGTGGGACAGGCCTTCATGCACACGCCGCAGCGTATACATCGGGCCAAAAATGCTTTTTCCGGCAACGCACCGGGAGGCCGTATGACAGCCGGATTGCTGGTTCTTCCCGGTCCTGTATCTCCGTGAAGATGGTTGAGACTTGTCAGCGTTATAATAGCCGCTCCCATTCCGGAAGCGCCTGCCTGGATGAATCTTCTGCGGTCTTTGGAAATCTTTCCCACGTGTCCATCCTGATTGATTGACTGCCCGGGAAAGCCGACGGCCTTTTCGGGGCACACACTGACGCAGGTCATACAAACGATACATTCACTGTGATCCGTTACAAAAAAATCGTCGTTGATGGCTCCCATGGGACATTTTTTTTGACACCGGCCGCATTGGTTGCATTCTTTCGTTACCTGCCTTCTTATAAGCGGCCTGCGGGATATAAGGGCAAACACCGCTGCTGAAGGACACAAATGACGGCACCAGAACCGGGGGGAAAATACTGCAAGGGAAAAAATACCGATAAAAAGGCTTACGGTAAACCATTGGAGGTCAAACCGCAGCATAGAGACGTGGGTATATACAATACCGGTGATATCCAAAAAGTTGGCCAAAGGACGCACCGCGGTCAGCGCGCTGCCGCCGACAAGGTACAGCACCGGATAGATAATGAGGCTGAACAGTCGCGTAACCAGAGAGAGAGGAGATGCCAGAAATACCAGAGAAACACCCCCAAAAGCGGCCCCCAGAATGAAAAGTAGGATCTGATATTTCAATGATTTGAGATTCCAAGGCAACGGTTTGCTTTGCTTTCGACTCGCTTTGCGTACCAGCCAGTCGGCAATGTCGATGGTGACTCCCATGGGACACAAGGTGCTGCAAAAAAAGCGCCCCAATATGGCTGTAAGTCCCAAAATTAGAACGGCTGTCCCCATAAAGGGCGTAAAAGAACGGGCACTGATCCCAACTCCCAGAAAAACCACCGGATCAAGTTTTAAAAATGCATTCACCGGTATAAATTCGGTTAACGGGAAAGCCGCCAGCCATAAAAATACAAGAAATCCGATAAAACTTAAGGTTTGAACAATACGCTTAAAGTTCATCACACCTCTATCTTTCTCACTGTCAGGTTTTCCAGGTCCATCCGCCCCAGGCCCCGTTCATGGGCCATACGGATATGATCGACCTGACGAGGTTTAAAGCGCTGCCCGTACCACTGAAACATTTGGACTGTCTTGGCATCGGCCGCGACCATATCTTTTGAGGCGATAACCGTATCCTTTTCAAGTACTTTGCCCGGGCCCCAGGGTCCTCCGGTGGAGAGCACGCGAGTGGCGTCCACCACTACAAGGTCGGGTTTAAGTAACGAACACAGATCCACAATGGCCTCATCCAGATCGTAATCCCGATGCATGGTCATGCGATCCCAGATGAGGCCCATCATGCCTTTCATAGAAAGGGTTACCCCTGTCATGGCGTGAGATTTGGCCGCTGGAGCCGCAATCAGGACATCGGCCTCAAGGACGTCCTGCATGACATCTGTCTGTTTGAATTTAAGCCCTTTAGGAATAGGCGTGGACTCATAAAAGTCTTTCTGCATCAAGGCATGCACCATGTCTTTTTTAAAAACACTTAGTGCGTCTTTGGTTGCTTGAATGCAGGCTTGGGCCTGTTCGACAGGATGATCCAGCACCCGAATTCTGGCGGCTCCGGCTTCTTTGCACATTGCCGCAAGCTCTCTGGTAACCAGAGGATTAGTGATAGTGGCCTCCTCCGGTGGGTGAGGGAAGGTTATGTTGGGTTTGATAACCACTTTATCGCCGGGTTTAACAAACGACTTCATGCCGCCTAAAAGCCCCACCGCCGCACGGGCGGCAGGTCCGGGCTTGCCTCTGGCGATGCCGATATCGGGTACACCTGAAGCCAGAATCGGTTTTGGCAAGTAAATCCCTGTCGCACCCGCCGTTATCAGCAAAGCCCCTTTCAACTGCTTTTTCAGGAACTCTCTGCGATCCAGTTTTTTTTCCGACCATATTTCTCCGTGAAACCACGGCTCAGGGAAAGGACTCTTTTTCATGACCCGGCCTCCTTTTCTCAGTAAATTTGATAATACTCTGCCTCTTGATATAGCTCACTGATTAAATCGGAACTAATTTTGAACTAAAAATGGCGGTGAAGGGACTATTTTTTGAAAAAAACTTGGGGGAATATCCTGATTAGTTTTTAAATCTGTACCACAGCAGTCTGAAGGATAAGAGTTCGCTTTTTGAAAGCAGGTGAATCGCCACTGAGGGACAAAGGCCGTCACCGGTGAACAGTTATCAGTAAGAAGTGATCAGTAAAGCGAAACTGATTACTGATAACCGATAACTGATAACTGATCACTGACATTTGTGTCTTTGTGCCTTGGTGGCAAATATTTTTTGGTTAGGGATTTTACTGCTGGCGTGATTGTTTTTTGTTTTTACGGATCCCAATCAGCATTTTTTCAATTTCGGCCCTTTTTTCAGGATCATTCATCGTTTCCAAAGCCTTTTTCAAGTGGAAAGCGGCGTTCTTAAAATTTGAACCCAGTTTGTAATAGATACCCAGGTAATAATGAGCATAATTGAGCCTGCCCAGCTTACCATTGGTTTCACCAAGGAAATAATATGCCCGAGAATATCTAGGATAAATGGAGATCAACTGCTCAAATGTTACGGTTGCTTCCTCAAGCCGTCCCGTCTCTATTTGAGTGCGTCCCAGATAGAAGAGTCTTTGGGGATTGTTTGGGGCGAGACTTTCGGCAGAACGCAGAAGATTCAATGCTTCCTGATAACGACCATCCAGAAAATAGACGCGTCCGAGATCTCTTATAATATAAATATCAAAGGCATTTTTTTCCAAAGCTGCTCTCAGGTGGTCAATGGCGCTCTCGCGGTTGCCGGTCTTTGCCAGAATTAAGCCGTAACCGTAATGCGCCAGGGGATTTTCAGGATGATTTTTTACATCTGACTCAAACTGTTTCAAGGCCGCATTTTCATCCCCGTAAGCAGCAACCAGCCAGGTATGAGCTCTTTCAAATGGGTAGGGATTGATGTTGGCATGAACTTTTTCGTGTTTTGCAAGCCACATGTCAATATATACCATCCGAGCTTCTGAAGCCGGGTGGGTTTGCAAATAAGTTGGGATTTGTTCTGAACCAAACCACCGCCGGCTTCGCATTTTTTCCAAAACTGCGAGCAACCCCTGGGAGCTATACCCGGCACGGTTTAAATACTCAAGCCCGACCTGGTCCGCCTCAGATTCATCATCGCGGCTGTAGGCAAGCGCAACTGATTGACCGGCCGCAAGAGTCCCCACGGTTACTGCACTGGCCGCCTCCGCGGCCCCACCGCTTCCCAGCAGCACACCGGCGACAACACCGGCAAGTGCTACCATGTTAATTTTTTTGGACCGCTCGATTTTTTTGGAGATATGACGTAAAGACACATGCGAAATTTCATGGGCAATTACGCCCGCCAGCTCTTCCTCGTTCTCCATGGCCTCAATCAATCCGCTGTTAACAAAAATATGTCCCGCCGGAGTGGCAAAAGCATTATAACTATCTTCTTTGATTACATAGAAATGATAAGTGAACGGCTGCGGGGGAAGAACCGAAACAACTTTTTGACCGACATCGTTCACATAGTCCACAATGATCGGGTCTTTAATTAATTGAAATTGACTGAAAATTACCTTTAAAAACTCCCGGGACAGTTCTTCTTCCTCTTTGACGCTTATACCCTCGGCCCCTGGAGGGAAAAGTATGGCGGTAATAAATATCAAAATGGTACAAATCGCAAATAAATGCCTGTAAAATTTCATGGGTACCTCTAGCCGCCTATATAAAATTAATGTTTCGATGGTTATCATATCTTATATCCTTTTCAAACATCAAGTTTTATGCTAAAAATACCGACCATGACAAATACTATATGCATAGCCAACCAGAAAGGCGGAGTCGGCAAAACTACCACAGCCGTAAATCTGTCTGCAGCGCTGGCTGTCTCAGAAAAAAGAACTCTGCTGGTTGACTGCGATCCCCAGGGCAATGCGACTACCGGGCTTGGCCTCGACAAATCCAATATTCATAACACCTTATATCATGGTATGATTGGGGAAGTTGCTGCCAAAAACCTCGTTGTGAACAGCGACATTGAAACCTTAAAGGTCATTCCTTCACGTGTGGAACTGATCGGTTTTGATATCGAAATGATGTCACAGCCAAAACGAGAAATGATTTTAAAGAATCTGCTTGCCGAGCTAAAAGATTCGTTTGAATATATTATTATTGACTGCCCGCCCTCCTTGAGCCTTCTAACGGTAAACGCCCTGACGGCTGCCGATTATATGCTGATACCTCTGCAGTGCGAATTTTACGCCCTGGAAGGACTTGGGCAGCTATTAAGAACCGTGAAACGCATCAAACACAATCTGAATCCGAAATTAAAAATTGCCGGGATTCTACTAACCATGTATGACAAAAGGACCAACCTGTCCCGGCAGGTCGCCGAAGATGCCGAAAAATATTTCAAAAACCTGGTATTTAAAACTATTATTCCCAGAAACATCCGCCTGGGAGAAGCGCCCAGCTTCGGAAAACCAATACTTTTTTATGACGCTACTTCGGTCGGGGCTATAAGCTACTTTAAGCTGGCAAAGGAAATCATGATGAATTCACCCTAACGTTACATTAATCTGTATAGCTAATTATGAGGATAGGCGTAAGACAGTCGCTTTTACAAGATCGATACTGGATGCTGGATGCTGGATATTCAGGAATGCTCTAATAGTGAAGTCCAAAAATATCCAGTATCCAGAATCAGCCAATACTGGCAATGATTTTCGCTGTAACGGCCTAGATCGAATACATAAAATTATGCAACGATAGGGTTCATTAGACAACCGAAAGCAAATTCATGCAAAAAGGTAAAAGAAAAAAAGGGAGCGGCTCGGGTCCAAAACAAACCAAAAAAAGGGGTTTGGGCAGAGGCCTGGACGCCCTCATTCCCGAAATCGAAGGAATTGAATACCTTTCAAAAGAATATTTCCAGTGCGGCATTGAGTTGATCCGTCCAAACCGCTACCAGCCCCGCCTCAGGTTCCCTGAAGATGAAATGGAAGAACTGTCGCGTTCCATCAAAGAACAGGGTATTATACAACCCCTTCTGGTCAGAAAAGACCATAATGGTTATGAATTGGTCAGCGGTGAAAGACGCCTGCGGGCTGCCAAAAAGGCCGGGCTGAGCCAGGTACCTGTGCTCGTAAAGTCGGTCACGGATACTGAGCTGCTGGTGATGTCCATCGTCGAAAACGTACAGCGGCAGGACTTAAATCCCCTGGAAGAGGCCCAAGCCTACTACCAGTTGATTAACGAATTCGATTTTACCCAGGAACAGGCCGCCGAACGCATCGGTAAAAGCAGGTCTGCTATTGCCAATTTCTTGAGACTCCGGCAGTTGCCCAAACCTATCAAGGCAGGCATAACGGATGGAACATTAAGTATGGGGCACGCAAGGGCTTTGCTGGGTGCCGAGACACCTGCTCAGCAGAATACTGCCTTCAGGTCCATTGTTGCCAGAGGACTTTCGGTCAGGGAAACCGAACGCCTGATCAAACGTTTAAAATTACAGAAGAAAAAAACGAAAAGGGCTCCGACCGATTCCGAACAAAGATACTTTTTAAGTTTGGCGGAAGATCTTTCCCGCCGCTTCGGCACCCGGGTACAGATCAAAAAGCAAGGGCAGAAGGGTACGCTTGAAATTAAATTCTACAGTGATGACGACCTTGACCGGGTATTGGACCTGCTCAAAAAAATCTAACCCTGCGGAAAGCCGATGATACCCCATCTTCCGCGTTGTCAAGGGTTCGCAGTAGTGCACTACGGCTTCACCCTTGACGCCTTGAATCTGGGGCATCCTCGACTTTCGCCCAAGGGTCTGACCCGCGGAGCGATTTTATATGTCGATCCACATTATCATCGATGGCTATAATTTGATCCGCCAATCCAATTTTTTCAGCCCCATCGACCGCCGGGACATGCAACTCGGCCGGGAAACCCTCATTGAAACTCTGGCAGCATACAAAAGAATAAAAGGCCATAAGATCACCGTCGTCTTTGACGGAGCCCGATCACCGTCTTTTTCCCAATCCAGAGACCAGATTAAAGGCATCAAGGTTAAGTTTTCCCGCAACGGCGAATCGGCCGACACCGTCATTAAGAGGATGGCCGCCAGGGAAAAGGAAAAAGCCCTGGTTGTAAGTTCAGATCTTGATGTTATGAATTTTGCTGCATCCGCAGGGTGTACCACCATAACCTCTTTGAGGTTTGAAGAAAAAATTACAATGGCAACCTATATGGATATCAAAGGAATTGATCCAGAAGACGAAGGTGGCTGGGTGCCTACGACCAAAAAAAAAGGGCCGCGTAGACGGCTTTCCAAAAAAAAGCGCAAGAGTAGAATCAAAATCCAAAAACTATAAAGTTTCATTGACGTCAGGGTTATTATCTGCTACTCACACAGCGACTCGGACATTGTACTGAATCCGGGTTGTAAGAGGAAAAGGAGCCCGAATCAACGTAATGAGACCAGAGGCTGAAGCTGAATGCGTGATTTCTTGAATTGGTAGCTTGTATTTGTTTCTCGATTTGTACTTCTTGGCGCCATAATGCCTAAGGATTAGACCTGCATCTGAACAGATTATAACGAACGGTTGACTACCGGCTCCTTTTTCCTCTCTTTCTGCATTTATGAAGGCCAACCCGACTCGCAAAATATCCGATTTCGAGGGTCTCAAATTCCACTGCACTATGATATGAAACGTATTTGCGTCATCGACGGACAGGGCGGCGGTATCGGCAGCGCCGTCATCAAAAAGCTTAGAGACTTTTTTGGAGAAAACGTCGCAATTATCGCCCTGGGCACCAATGCAATAGCAACGGCTCAAATGCTGAAGGCCAAAGCCAATCGCGGGGCCTCCGGAGAAAATGCTATTGTGCAAACCGTCGGAAAAGTAGATGTTATCATTGGAACCATCGCCGTCATAATGGCGCATTCTATGATGGGAGAGGTGACTCCCAAGATGGCTGAAGCTGTGGCAAACAGCCCGGCAAAAAAGCTTTTGATACCTCTTTCGCAGGAAAATATTGAAGTCGTTGGAATATCCTCTGTCCCACTCCCCCATCTGATTGAAAACCTTATAGAAGAAAATTTGAAAGACTTTTATCATGATCAAACAAAAGGGCAAAACGAGCATGTGTGAAGCGAACGCATATCTGATTCAGGGTGATGAGAAAACATTGGTTATGGAAGCCGTTGATACGATTGAACCCGAAAATGACGGTGTAAGATTGATTAGTATCTTCGGTGATCAGAAATTCCTAAAGGCCGGCATCCATGCAGTTGCACTGGTAGATCACAATATATTTCTAAAAGAACAGGAATAACCGGCTCTTAACGTATAAAACCGGAACCAGAGGAATAATTGCCACAAAGGCACAAATATCAGTGATCAGTTATCGGTTGTCAGTAATCAGTTTCGCTTTACTGATCACTTCTCACTGATAACTGTTCACCACCAACTGTTTGGGTGTTTTAGTGGCAATGAGAGATGTTTTGCCATAAAATACAAAAAATCCTTTTCTGAGAAACTAAGACCTGCACGGCTGAGATGAAAATATTTATTGCCAAAACTGCAGGCTTCTGCATGGGCGTCCGCAGAGCCGTTGAAATGGTTCTGGACGCACCAAATAAACATGAAGGCCCAATCTTTACCTGTGGACCTCTGATCCATAACCCCCAGATTCTGAATCTTTTAGAGGAAAAAGGAATATCCATCCTTCCTGAAATTCCGGATCACGGTTCCGGTACGGTGCTTATCAGAGCCCATGGTGTTCCGCCTCAAGCCAAAGAAGATCTCAAAGCGGCAGGGTTTAGAATCATCGACGCGACCTGCCCGCGGGTCATAAAAGTCCAGACCATCATCCGTAAACACTCCAAACAGGGTTATGCTTCGATCATTATAGGAGACAAAAATCACCCGGAAGTTATTGGTCTGCTCGGTTTTGCAGGGGAAAAAGGATATGTAGTCAACAACCTCGATGACCTGAAGTCCCTCCCGCCTTTTGACCGGGCGATCATTGTAGCCCAGACCACCCAGAACACGCAATTTTTTGAAAAAGTAAAAAACTGGGCCGATCAGAAATCCCCCCAATATAAAATCTTTGATACCATTTGCGATTCAACTGCAAAACGCCAGACCGAGGTAAGGCAACTGGCCGATGCAGTGGACGCGGTCATTGTCGTCGGAGGCCTCAACAGCGGCAACACCAGGCGGCTGATGGAGATTGCGCAACAGACCGGAAAACCGACATATCATATCGAGTCAGAGTCGGAACTCGATTCAAAGGCCCTTGCTGGAGCACAAAATATCGGAATAACCGCCGGCGCCTCCACCCCCAACTGGGTCATTAACAGAATATATAGAACCCTCGAAATACTGCCGTATACCAAGAAGCAAAGCTGGCGCAGGATGCTTGTTACCATCCAGCGTACTCTCCTTCTCACAAACATTTATGTATCCATCGGGGCCGGATGCCTCTGCTATGCCTGTACTAAACTTCTGGGAATTACCAACTTCTTTCCCTATGTGCTCATATCCATACTTTATGTTCAGTCCATGCACATCTTGAACAATCTGACAGGTACCAAAGCGGACCGTTACAATGACCCCGAAAGGGCATCATTTTATAATAATAATATGGTCCTGCTTTCACTGCTTGCTGTCATTGCCGGCGGAGCCGGCTTGATGACCGCCTATACTCTGGGGATGATTCCGTTTTTAATTCTTCTGGCCATGAGCATCATGGGTCTTTCCTATAATCGGAGATTTATCCCGGGCTGGTTTAGCGGCAACAAGTACCGGAGGGTAAGAGATGTGCCCGGCTCAAAAACCGTGCTGATTGCAATAGCATGGGGGATCGTCACCGCGCTGCTGCCCTCCCTGTCCGTGCCAAGCAGCATCAGTGGTGGTACGGCGGCCGTCTTTTTGTGGTCGATCTGCCTGGTCTTTGTGAGAACAGCCTTTTTCGACCTTCTTGACACACAGGGCGACCGCATTGTGGGGAAGGAAACGATCCCTTTACTGCTGGGAGAAAAACGCACGATAAGTTTGTTGAAAGCGATGCTCGTTTTTGTTTTGGCTGCTTTAATAGTATCGGGTGCACTGCACCTGACGTCAAACCTCGGGTTTGCCCTTGCAATCTGCCCCATCTTTGTATTTATAGTGCTTTCAGCCCACCAAAGAGGCCATATGCTGCCCGGGACCCGGCTGGAATTCCTGGTGGAAACCAACTTTGTTATTGCGGGTATTGTTGCATTTATCTGGTCGGCGCTCATTGGTTAGTGTCTATTCATAAATGGCCCTTTTTGCCCTGCTCGGCGTTCTCCGCGGGTTTCCGGCTGCGGCGTACAGACGTACGCCTCACCGAAAACCCTTGTGCGGCCTTGATCAGGACAAAAATTGCTCATTTCTGAATTGGACACCCATCGTGTTCATTTTGGATTCGTGGATGGACACTAGTTAACGCTGTCCGTTTATATAGAACAGAATATTGCAATTTATGACAAGTTTTTGTAAATCACTAATAGTCAAAAAATGTCGGATGCTGGATACTGGATAAAATGATGAATTCCTCATTTTCCTATCCAGCATCGAGCATCCAGTATCCAGAATTGCGGAGCCTCGTCGGTTTGCTCCCATCTGCAGCGGAATACGGATCGTGGAAACAAAACACTAAAAACTAAACACCAAACACGTGATGAATTCGGCTTTTTACGAATTCATCAACAAGGAGATATCAATTATGAACCCAAAAAGGCTACTTATCGTTGGTGGGGTTGCCGGCGGTGCATCATGTGCTGCCAGAGCGCGCAGGCTATCTGAAGATGTTGAAATTATTGTTTTTGAACGCGGGCCCTATGTCTCTTTTGCAAATTGCGGCCTTCCTTATTATGTAGGGAACGTCATCACTAAAGAAAGATCTCTCTTTATGGCCTCTCCGCAGCTTTTCAAAAAACGGTTCAATATCGATGTGCGCACAGAAAATTGCGTGCGCCGCATTGACCGCGAAAAAAAAGAGCTTAAGGTTGAAAATTTGAAAACCGGCGAGTTGTACCATGAACGTTATGATGCCCTGGTGCTTTCGCCCGGAGCGGCAGCGTTAAGACCGAATCTGGAAGGCATCGATCTTTCTGGTATTTTTCCTTTAAAAACCATTCCGGATACACGCAAAATCATCGACTGGATCACAACCAGAGATGTGAAACGGGCCGCGGTTGTCGGCGGCGGATTTATCGGGCTTGAGATGGCCGAAAACCTCAAAATCCGCGGAATCGACGTCACCATAATTGAAATGCTCCCGCAGGTTATGCCTTCGCTGGACCCTGAGATGGCAATTCTGATTCATGATCATTTAGCAGCTAAAGGTGTTGTACTATGTTTGGGGAGTCCTGTTAAAGGCTTCAAACAGAACAACGCTGAAACGATAGACATCATGCTTGAATCCGGCCACAAAGTCTCGGCCGACATGGTTATCCTTGCCATGGGTGTTCGTCCCGAGATCGAGCTTGCCCAAAAGGCCGATCTTGCCATCGGTGATCTTGGCGGAATTATGGTGGATGATCAGTTGCGTACCAGTGATGAAAGTATCTGGGCCGTCGGCGATGCCGTTGAGGTCAATAATTTCGTCACCGGCGCCCAGAGCCTGGCGCTGCTTGCAGGTCCGGCCAACCGCCAGGGCCGCATAGCGGCTGATGCAATCATGGCAAACGGCACGCCCTACCCTCATCGGTTTCGAGGAACCCAGGCAACCTCTGTTTGCGGCGTCCTGGGGCTGACAATCGCCTCCACCGGTACATCCGAAAAAATATTAAAACAACTCAACCATGATGGCAAGCTTCAGCCTTACGAAAAAGTATATCTCCATCCGGACCACCATTCCGGATATTATCCCGGTGCAAAGACTATTACTATCAAATTACTATTTTCACCGCAAAATGGAAAAATCCTTGGTGCTCAGGCGGTGGGCGTAGAAGGAGTTGAAAAAAGAATCGATGTCATCGCCATGGCGATTCAACAGCATGGAACCGTTTTCGATCTTGAGGAAGCCGAATTATGCTACGCACCCCAATACGGTGCAGCCAAGGACCCTGTCAACCTGGCAGGCATGATCGCATCAAATATACTGCGAGGTTATGCGCGTATTGCCCATTGGGAAAACCTGGCCGAATCGGATGCTTTACTTCTCGATGTTCGCGAACCCAAAGAAGTTGCCAAAGGATGCGTTGAAAACGCCGTCAACATACCACTGGGCCAGCTGCGCGAGCGTATCACGGAACTTCCCCGCGACCGCGAAATATGGACTTACTGCTTTGTGGGGCAGCGATCATATTTTGCACAGCGCATGCTTTCTCTGCACGGCTATACGGCCAGAAATGTTTCTGGTGGTTTTTTGATGTACAAGGCCGTTAAAAAGGTGCAAAAGACGGGCTAGTTCAAAATGAAAATAATTGCAGTTAGGGTTTGGCTATGATACTTTAGCTTTAATCTAACGCCAACGAGTTTTTTAATTAGTGCCATCCATAAATACATTTGAGCACTATGTAGTTTCCAATTCATAAATGAGAAATTTTTTCGATGAGCAAGGCCGCACAAGGGTTTTCGCCCGCTTGTCCCGCAT
>JAQYVG010000006.1 GCA_030145595.1 Desulfobacterales bacterium
GGCCGCTGCTCTCCGTCAGCGTTGGATGCTTCAAACGAAGGAGTACAACTGGAGATAAAACAATGAATAAAACATTTATATTTTGCGTCAAATAATGCTCTAAATTCTTGAGAGGAAAAACCATGACACACGCTAAACTTCAGACCACCATCGCCGGCAGTTTGCCCAAGCCGGCCTGGCTCGCGGAGCCTGTAAAGTTGTGGGCGCCCTGGAAGCTCGAAGGCGATGCCCTCATCGAAGGCCAGCAAGACGCGGTTCGCCTGGTTTTGCGCGACCAGGAAAAAGCCGGCATCGACATTGTCAGTGACGGCGAACAGACCCGCCGGCATTTCGTAACCACTTTCATCGAGCATCTCGACGGTGTCGATTTCCGCAAAACCAGGACCGTGCGTATTCGCGACCGCTACGATGCCGACGTACCCGTCGTTGCCGGTCCGGTAGCGCGCAAAAAGTCTGTGTTCGCGGACGACGCGCGCTTTCTGCGCGCGGAAACAACGCACAAAATTAAATTCACGCTGCCCGGGCCGATGACCATGGTCGACACGCTCTACGACGATTATTACAACAGCCGCGAAAAACTGGCGTGGGAGTTCGCCAAGATCCTTAACCAGGAGGCACGCGAGCTTGAAGCTGCGGGCGTGGATGTGATCCAGTTCGACGAGCCGGCGTTCAACGTTTTTTTCGACGAGGTTCGCGACTGGGGCATTAAGGCGCTCGAGCTGGCCGCCGAGGGCCTGGCCTGCAAAACAGCGGTGCACATCTGCTACGGCTACGGCATCAAGGAAAACACCGACTGGAAAGAGACCCTGGGATCCGAGTGGCGACAGTACGAAAACACGTTTCCGCTGCTCCAGGCATCGAAAATCGACCAGGTGTCGTTGGAATGCCACAATTCAAAAGTGCCCATCACGCTTATCGAGCTGCTCCAGGGCAAGGACGTTCTGGTCGGCGCCATTGACGTGACCACGGATCGGATTGAAACACCCAAGGAAGTGGCTGCAACCATCCGCAAGGCACTCCAGTACGTAGCGCCGGAGAAACTTTACCCGTGCACCAACTGCGGCATGGTGCCGCTGGCGCGCCCAGTCGCCCTGGGCAAGCTGAAAGCGCTGGCAGCCGGCGCGGCAATGGCAACGAAAGAGCTGGAAGAGCGTTGACCGAAACGGCCTGATTGACCGACCTTGAATTCACCTTCACGTTATAAATAAACTAATAATATGATTGGATTGATTTTAATTGGGCTTCTATCAGGCCTGTTTTTCAGTTCAACATTCATTCTGAACCGAGTTATGAGTTTAGAAGGTGGGCACTGGGTATGGTCAGCTAGTCTTCGGTATGCATATATGATCCTATTTTTGATTGTGTTACTGTCGCTATTTCAAGGTATCAGAGCCCCAGGGCGTATATTTCGACTTTTTTTAAAGCACTGGAAGTTTTGGATAATCACCGGCAGTATAGGTTTTGGCGGGTTTTACTCGCTAATTTGTTTTAGTGCCGATCATGCTCCGGGGTGGGTTATCGCTACAACTTGGCAACTTACAATTATTGCAACACTTGTTGTCTTAATCTGCTTTGGAAGGTCATTTCCAAAAAAAATATGGTTTTTCTCATTTATCGTATTATCAGGTGTTTTGATGGTTAACATGAGCTATGTTGAAATGTCTGATATTAAAGAGTTACTGATGGGCGGCTTCCCTGTTTTAATTGCAGCCTTTTGCTATCCGACTGGAAACCAATTAGTATGGGAAGCTAAGAATGGCAACAAGTACCTTCCAAATATTGAAAACCCTCTTCTGGAAAATCCGTTTAACAAAGTCTTGTTGTTATCGCTTGGGTCTGTACCTTTTTGGTTGCTTCTTGTTGTGATTAATACACCCCCACTTCCATCTAAAGGGCAGCTTATAAATACTGCTTTGGTTGCACTTTTTTCCGGAATTTTTGCGACAAGCCTTTTCCTGTTTGCCCGTAACAAATCCACAAAGGCAAGTGAGTTGGCAGCTGTCGATGCTACTCAATCAAGTGAGGTTATCTTCGCCATGATAGGTGAAATTTTGATTCTTAATTCCCCTTTGCCTAACAGCATTGCCCTTGCAGGATTTTTTCTGGTTTTTACAGGGCTGGCGTTATTTATTTGCTTTCAATAAGTTGTAAATTAAATTAAAGGAGGTATCAAAGTGAAACTAAATGTCAAAGCGTTTGCACTTACCTGCGGAATAATTTGGGGCATTGGTCTTTTCTTGCTAACCTGGTGGATAATCGCTTTTGATGGGGCAACTGGTGAGCCTACTTTAATTGGACGCCTGTATCGGGGCTACACCATATCTCCAGCCGGCAGTTTCATCGGATTTGTTTGGGCGTTTGTGGATGGTATGATCGGTGGAACAATCTTCGCTTGGCTCTATAATCTAATATCTCCCCGCTTTTTGACTCGGGGAACATAAAGCTGACGGAAATTGGTGCCAAATTTTGGATAGTGAATAATAAAATTTTGTTTACGATCAATTGAGTTAACGAACAACTGGAGGGTACTCACATGTCATCGAAGAAGACGAGCTCTGAATCCGACAGGCTTGATCGTATCATAGCCGAGGTTCGGCATGACCGAGAGCGTCGGGAGAAGACCTATCGGGGGCGAGCGCTCAAGATGTTTCCGTGGATCTGTGCGCGGTGCGCGCGCGAATTTTCAGGCAAGAAAGTTCGAGAACTCACGGTCCATCATAAGGATCACAACCACGATAACAATCCGCCGGACGGCAGCAACTGGGAGTTGCTGTGTATCTACTGTCACGACAATGAGCATTCGCGGGATCAGGTTGCCCAATGGTATGACGAAACAACGCCGGCCGGCGAGGAAGAGCCGCGTTCCGGCAACAGGCCGTTCGCGAACCTGAAGGATTTGCTGAAGGAGAAAAAGTCGTAAGGGGATTGCAGATTCATTCTTTATTCTAAGAATTATCCATGGAGCCAAAATCTTACAGGTTTAAGCCGGCAAAGCAATCAAATCCTTGGAAGGCAAGATCAATATCGAAACATAACAACAGCTTCAACACGGAAAATGGGGGTTTTACTGCGTTTCATGCCGGCAGATCATCTCTACATTACATGATCCATTTTTAGAGAAAGCTATGAATGAAAAATCAGACTATTTTTTAAAAGAATTTTTAAAACCAATCAGAGCAACCGATGACAACTTATCTATTAGATTGTCAATATTATTTACCTTAAAACAGATTGCACCGGAAAAATTCAAAGAACTAAAGTTAGATCAATACCTGGAAAGCGTTATCTCAACAATTCTGGAAAGGGCAGAAAAGCCAACATCATTATTGGAAAGCATTACCTCAAAAATCAAACAAATAGTCGCCAAACAAGCATCATTATATGGCTTGCAGCCAAAATTGGATTATTGGTATTACACAAAATTGCTGGGGCACAAAGATAAATACAAAGCCAACCATGAATTGATAAAAAAAATCATACCAGATGCAAAAATAAAGAATGTCACTAATTCAAAAGATGCTGTTCTGTTTTATATCTATGTTAGAACCTTATCATTTTGTGATTTGGAAGAATATGGACGTTTTAATAAATATATTTCCATTTTAAGAAAAGAAGCGATAAAAGATACTGACCTCTACGCATATTTCTTAACACATGTAATATTATACGATACTAATTTCGGACAAAAAAAAGCGCCGAAAAGTTCATTTAAAGCTTTGAAAGAATTGGAAGATTTTTGTAAAAATAATTTGAAGTTTGAAAGACAATATGTAGATTTAATGTCGGAAATTATAATATGCTGCAAATTATGCAAGGCTTACGATTTTCCATTTTATGCTAAGTTGGTCAAAAATATAATGACAACTGAAACATTCCAACACTATCATGAAAATGCGGTTCTTGCTGCCGCAACATTTGAATAGTACCCTAAAGGACGGGGGTCTGACATTCGTCAATGCTTCGCGGCGGGGAGCAGCCCGGTCAATCTGTTTTTTGACTCACTCGCTGTTGCAGTCAACACATCCTGAGGAATCTGCCGCAACTCTGACCAGCATCGCGTGGCAGATGCTTTTCAGGTTCGGCTACATTTGTACTAGAGACCTGCCGCTGGACACCGGAAGACAGCCTCGACGGCGCCCACTGGCTTGGGTTTCGCTGCGTTAAAGAAATTTACCCCCCCAAACCACCTAACTCAAACTTATGAGAACTCCGGGTTGGGCTCCTCTGTATCTATTCAAAAACAATAAACTAAAGTTTTCTCAAGAATTGCCGATAGTTAGAGTGTAGCTCTAATATAGATAACTTAGGGCGAACCTATCGAAGGTGTGGACTATGATTATTGGACGTTTAAAAAAACAAGCTGCGCTGCCGTTATCCGCCATTTTCTTTTTTTTGTTCTTCGCTAAAACCCTATATGCCGGTGAAGAAAGCATCGATTCCATTTCCTGGGGTTTCCTGATTATCGGCCTGCTGGGTGGATTGGCCTTTTTCCTTTACGGAATAGAGAAAATGAGCGACGGCCTGAAAAAAGCAGCCGGCAACAAAATGCGATCGATCATAGCCGCTTTAACCCGAAACAGGATAATAGCCCTTTTGGTTGGTGCATTCGTTACCATGGTGATGCAATCGAGCAGCGCCACAACCGTTATGCTGGTCAGTTTCGTTCAAGCAGGATTGATGAGTTTCGCTCAAACCCTTGGAGTCATTCTGGGTGCTGATATCGGGACAACCATCACGGCCCAATTAATCGCCTTCAAACTTACCGATTATGCCCTGCTGATGATCGCCGTCGGCTTTGGATTTAAGATATTTGCTAAAACCGATAATACCAGGAACATTGGTGAAGCAATCCTCGGTTTCGGTATCCTATTTTACGGGATGAAACTGATGAGCGATGTGATGAAACCACTGCGAACCTACCCGGGCTTTCTTGATGTTATGCAAGAACTGGAAAATCCGTTACTGGGCCTGCTGGCCGGAACGCTATTCACGTCCCTTATTCAGAGCAGCGCCGCATCAATAGGCGTGGTTATAGTCTTGGCACAGCAGGGTTTAATTACCCTGGAAGCCGGTATCCCGATTATTTTCGGCGCCAATATCGGCACCTGCATTACCGCCGGCCTGGCCTCCATCGGAACCTCCCGTGAGGCCAAACGTGTGGCCCTGGCCCATGTGCTTTTCAAAGTTGCCGGCGTAATGATCTTTATCTTCTGGATTCCCGGTTTTGCGGAGCTTATTCGAACCCTTGCCGGCAAATTCGGCTCAGACATCGCCCGTCAAATCGCCAATGCCCACACCATCTTCAACGTGAGCCTGGGTATAATCTTTATTCCATTTACAAATTTGTTTGCCGGTTTAGTACAAAAGCTTCTGCCTGGCAGGGAGGAAGAAGCAGGTATTAAACTTGAGACCTGGCATCTTGATGAAAGCACTATTTCTTCACCGGCGCTGGCCATCGACCTGGCCCGTGCGGAAATATCTCTCATGGCCAGGACCCTCGGCCGCATGTTGCGGGCCGTTATTATCCCATTTATGTCGGATGAAAAATTCATAAGAAAGGAAGGATTGACCAGGGAAGAAATAGAGCTTTTAATAAAAGAAATACCTACCCAGGATGAATTTTTTCCTCAATTCACACTGCTGGAGGGCATTGATATGCGCGAAGAAAAAATCGATTTTCTGGATGAGAAAGTAGGCGAATATCTTGTTAAAATTGTCCGGCAAGGTATTTCAGAGGACCAGGCAACTGAAGTTTATGGAATGATTTCAATCGCTAACGACATAGAGAGTATCGGCGATCTTATCCATAGAAACATGATGCCGCTTATCGCCAAAAAGAAAGAGCTTGATATTGATTTTTCGAATGAAGGCAAAGAAGAATTGATGATTTATCATCAAAAGGCGTGCCGGCAAATTGACCATCTGCGAGAAGCTTTTGCTGAAAGAGACCTGGCAAAGGCGCGCAACATTATGGCCAAAGAAAGAAAATACCTGGATCTGGAAGCACAATACCGCGTAAAGCATCTGGAACGAATCCGCCATAATCGCAAGGAATCCATCAAAACCCATGAAGTGCACATGGAATTGATGGATCTTATGAAACAGATTATTGTTTATTCGTCCAATATTGCCAAAACTTTCTTTCTAAAATGTCGCTCCGGCTGATACCCGACCCGACCCCTTGCCCTTAGTTTCCTCTTAATTTTCGACAACTTTTTGATCTTTTTTCCTTTCATACCAAAAAAGGACTTGAAAGCTTTTTGGCATTGTGATACCCGTTCTCCTTGGTTTTTTACGCCCACCTTTTTAACAATTTAATGTTGAAAGGAATATGTTAAATGACTCCACAAAAAGAACTGAAGCTGGCCTACAGTCTGGCTGTTGCCCTGTTGATTGTGGGTGTGTTAAGCTTTGCCGCCTTTCCTGCCAAAACACCGGATGAACCCATACGGATAATGTACAAATCGGTTGCCGGTAAAGTCTTATTCGACCATAAGACGCATAGAGCCGACTCAGGCTATAGCCTTGCATGTGAAGATTGCCACCATCACTTTGAGTTTGAGGGATCATCAGGTATTGATGGAGAGGAACCTGTGGTTCAGGCATGTGCTGTCTGCCACCCGTTCAAACCAAAAGAACAAGCATATCCTGAATCATGTATGGAATGTCATGATGAGGAAGATCTCGATGAAGATGTGGAAGTTACTAAAAGAACTGATGCCTTCCACGATCAGTGTGAAGGCTGCCACCAGGAAACCGAAATCGGCCCTGTAGAGGAAAGATGTAACTGGTGCCACGTCATGTAAGCAGTCAGCCTGCAATCACGGGTGACGGCTTTTATTACGCCGTTTTACTTAAATAGAAAAAAGGTTAAATGATGATAAAACAATCTTTTATCGGTTTGGCAAAACCCCAGATTGAGTATGAAGTCCTCGTTGCGGGACAACCGGAGCCTCAATTAATTCAGCCATCTGAAAAAATCACGCTTTTCTTGGAAAAATCTCCTGTTCCTAACGATTCGATCCTGTTTAATGTCGGGGATAAAGTCAAAACCGGCCAGAAACTTTCTTATTCCGCAGACACGGATACCTATGTAATTGCTTCGGTGACCGGCACTATCTCGTCGATTTCCGCATTTGCCGGTGACTACGGCAAGTCTCATACGGCCATCTCGGTCGATGTTGACAACAATGAAGAGCTCGACGATCAGTTTGCGGAGCTTGCCGCCAACCCAACTCTCGATACTGCCAGAAATTTTCTGTCCGGCATGCCGGGCAACCCGTCTTTCAAAGCCTTTTCAGAGACTGCCGAATCGATTCATACCATTATAATCTGCGGCGTCGACCGCGATCTACTTATAACAACCAACCAGTATGCTGTAAAAACGCATATCAAGGCCATCAAAAACGGAATCGGGATTTTAAAGCAAATAACCGGGGTGGACAATATCTTGATGACCGTGCCCCAACATCTCATGCAGGATGCGATCGCCGGCAACGCCCAGGTCAGGGTCGTCGATTCTGAATATCCGGCGACACTCCCGCATCTTATGATGCAAAGTTTGTTGGACCAGGTGGTCCCTGCCGGTAAACGCCCTGAAGAGATGGGGGTTTGCTTTTTAAGCGCCGAAGCGGTTGCCTCGATCGGCAGGGCCTTTGACGAGGGCCGCATCCCTGTTACCAAAACATTAACACTTGTTGATAAAAACGGGGATAAGTCACTGGTATCAACAATAATCGGAACGCCGATCAGCGACATTCTAAACACTTATGGCATCACACTACATGAAAAAGACCGCCTGATTATAGGCGGCCCCATGACCGGCTCTGCTGTCTATTCGGAAGATTACCCGGTGCAGGCGGATACCGACGCCATTATTGTTCAGGATAGCGAAAACCTCGACCTGGTTTCAGATTATCCTTGTATAAATTGCGGTGATTGCGTCCGAATATGCCCTGCAAACATTCCGATTAACATGCTAGTCCGCTTTCTTGAAGCCGGACAGTATGAGGAGGCCGCCGATCAGTACGACCTGTATTCCTGCATCGATTGCGGTCTTTGCAGCTATGTTTGTGTGTCAAAAATGCCGGTATTCCATTATATAAAGTTGGCAAAATATGAACTCGGCCGGATGCATGCAGCGGAGGCAATGAATGCTTAATCACAACAAACTGATCGTTTCACACGCTCCTTTCTGGCACAATGGCAGCAGCATATCGGTCCGCAGCTATCACACGATGATCGCAGCGCTGCCCGCCGTTTTAATAGGAATCTTCCAGTACGGCCCCAGAGCTCTCGGTGTGGTCTCGCTGTCCATTTCCTTAGCAATTATCTGGGAGCTGGCTATCAACAAAGTAACCCGGCGAACCGTCAGCATCGGAGACGGCAATGCCGCCCTGATCGGCCTTTTATTTGCCATGCTGCTGCCGGCGACATCTCCCTGGTGGCTGGTGGCTACCGGCACTTTCGTGGCCGTGGTTATCGGCAAGCATATTTACGGCGGCATCGGCGGCAATCCCTTCAACCCGGTCCTTATCGGGTTTGCCATCCTCATGGTGGCATGGAGGGATTTTTTTGATTTTAATGAAGTCCTGGTTAACTACGACCTTGGTTTTGCCATGGTCTATCCGCTGGCCGCTGCCAAACATCTGGGGACAGCCGGCATCGAGTCCTTCAGCACAGCGGGCCTGCTGCTGGGTCAGCAGACCGGCGGCATCGGGTCAAACTTTGGACTGGGTCTTATCTTAGGCGGTATGTATCTGATTGCCCGCGGGTTTATCCGCTGGGAAATTTCGCTTTCCTTTTTGGCGGGTGTCTTTATTACCGCTCTTTTGTTTCATATCAACAATTCCGAGCTGTATGCCGGCCCGTTCTTTCATCTCTTTACCGGCTATACGCTGATCGGCGCATTTTTTCTGGCGCCTGAGGACTCATCATCTCCGGTCAACTTTATCCCCATGCTGATTTTCGGTGTTGGTGCGGGGATAATGACCGTGCTGATAAGAAATATAGGCTCCTTTGTTGACGGTGTTCCGTTTGCAATTCTGCTGATGAATCTTGTCAATCCGATCTGTGATAAAATCAGACCAAAAGCACTGGGAAAGGTTGGGTAACATGCGAGAATTAGTGACAATGGTGGTTGTTCTGACGGTTTTAAGCGCTTTTTCGGGCGGCTTGCTTTCCGGCCTGCGAGATGCAACCGCTGCCCGGATCGAAGTGCAGCAGCTAAAATTTGTAAAAGGCCCTGCAATTAAATCGATTCTAAAAGGCGTATCCAATGATCCCATTGCCGATCGGTTTGTTCTTAAGGACGGCGACATAGAGCGGAAATTTTTCGTCGGAAAATTTGATGGCAAGGCCAATACAATTGTCCTTGAAAGCTTCGGAAAGGGATACGGCGGTGACATCGGCCTGATGATCGGCATCAATATGGAAGATGACAAGATTGTCGGCGCGAGTGTAACCACCCACAGTGAAACCCCGGGGCTGGGAGCTACGGCCAAGGATGATCCCGGTTTTGTGTCTCAATTTAAAGGCTTGTCCATCAATGAGACGTTTAAAGTCACCAATGACGGCGGCAAGGTCAATGCCATGAGCGGTGCCACCATTACATCGCGGGCTTTATGTGCAGCCGGATCCGGAGCCGGCACGATCTATCAAAAGCTGAAACCTCAACTTGCTGAGAAGATAAAGGAATTTAACGAATAAGGGAGATCAAGATGGCAAAAACATTCACACAGGAATTTACTAAAGGTCTGTGGGAAGAAATAGCGCCGTTTCGGCTGGTGCTGGGTTTGTGTCCGGTACTGGGGGTTACCACCACCGTGGAAAACGGTATTGGAATGGGCCTGGCCACAACGTTCGTGCTGGTATTTTCCAACCTTCTGGTGGCGTCATTGCGCAATATCATTCCGTCCAAAGTTAGAATCGCCTGTTATATCATCATTATTGCAACGTTTGTTGTCGTTACCGAACTGCTGATGCAGGCCTTTGCCTACCCCCTGTTTCTAAAACTGGGCGTGTTTATCCCCCTGATTGTTGTAAATTGTATCGTACTGGGACGGGCGGAAGCTTTTGCCTCCAAAAACAGTATTTCGTTTTCAATTGCGGACGGCCTGGGGATCGGCATCGGTTTTACCCTTTCTTTAGCGGCTCTCGGTGCTGTACGTGAATTGATCGGTGCCAACAATTTAACCCTTTGGACGACACCCACTTCCGTTATCGGCCTTCAAGAAGTATTTGGTGCGAACTTTGAACCGTTTGCGTTCATGGTTCAAGCCCCGGGGGCCTTTGTCTGTTTAGGGTTAATGCTCTGCGGCATGAATCTTTTAGGAAGCAAATAGGAGTAAATCAATGGGCTACATGGAAATTCTTATCGGCGGCATCTTTGTAAACAATATTTTGCTGGCCCAGTTTTTGGGCAACTGCCCCTTTCTGGGCACATCCAAAAAGATGGAAACCGCCGTCGGCATGGCCATGGCGGTGGTCTTTGTCCTGGTGTTGGCCGGGGTTATCACCTGGGTGCTTTACGCCTTTTTTCTGGTACCGTTCAAACTGGTATATCTGCGGACGATAGCGTTTATTCTGGTGATTGCATCCCTGGTACAGTTTGTAGAAATGTTTCTAAAAAAGAGCATCCCGGCCCTGTACGCCGGACTCGGCATCTTTCTGCCGTTGATTACCACCAACTGTGCCGTGTTTGGTGCGTGTATTTTAAATATCGATAAAGAACTGAACTTTATGAAAACCCTGGTTCAGTCAACTGCCTATGCCGTAGGATTCGGTCTGGCACTGATTCTTTTTGCAGGTGTGCGTGAACGCATCATTCTGGCCCGGGTGCCGAAACCGCTTCAGGATACGTCCATCGGACTGGTAACCGCCGGTATTCTGTCCCTCACCTTTTATGCATTCAAAGGGATGATTTAAGGAGGATATAGTGTTAGAAGCTATTTTATTTATGTTGGGTTTGGGGGCTGGCTGCGGAGCCGTGCTCAGTGCGGCCTCAAAAGTATTTTATGTTTATGAGGACCCCCGAATCGCCATAGTGGAAGGACATACGGCCGCCGCCAATTGCGGTGGCTGCGGATATGCCGGATGTTCGGCAGCAGCGGTTGCCGTGGTGGCCGGTGAAGCACCGCCCAGCGTCTGCATTGTTGCCGGTCCCGAAACCACCGCCAATATTGCTTCAGTCATGGGAGTCGATCCGGGCACGGCAGAGCCTCTGCTTTCTTACAATACGTGTGACGGCGGCGACCGCGCCGACAACAAATTTCATTACATGGGGATTGGTTCATGCCAGGCCCTTTCCTCCCTGTATGGCGGCCAGCGGGAATGCCCCATCGGATGCCTCGGCTTAGGCGATTGTGTGCGGGCCTGTGCCTTTGACGCTCTAATAATCGGCTCTCATGGGTACCCGGTTGTGAACGAACATAAATGTGTGGGATGCGGTGCCTGCGAAAAAGTATGCCCCAAGGATATCATGGAAATCAAGACCATGTCCCAAAGGCTGCTCCATCTCAACCAGTTCGACGACCGCATCGCTCCCTGCCAGCAGACCTGTCCGGCCGAAATCGACATCCCCAAATATATTATGCAGATCAAACACGGCGACTACGAAGGCGCGGTCAACACTATCCGGGAGCGTAATCCGCTGCTGCTCTCCTGCGGCCGGGTCTGCCCTCACCCGTGTGAGGTCAAATGCCGCCGAGGGCTTGAAGACCAGGCCGTCTCTATCAATCAGCTCAAACGCTTTGTGGCCGACCATGAAATGAATTCTGGATCACGCCTGCCCGTATCCGTTGCCCCCTCTACCGGCAAGAAAGCGGCTGTTATCGGCGGCGGCCCGGCTGGATTGAGCTGTGCCTTTTTTCTGCGCCGTCTCGGTCATGACGTCACAATCTTTGACGACAATCCCAAACTCGGCGGCATGATTCGCTACGGAATCCCGGAATACCGGCTGCCCAAGGAAGTTCTGGCCTGGGAAACCCAGGGAATTCTGGATCTGGGAGTCGAACATAAACCCAACGTAAAACTCGGTCGCGACTTTGACATTGGAGCATTGATCGCCTCCGGATTCGACACTGTTTTCCTGGGTATCGGCGCCTGGAAGGATTACACTCTGGGGGTTGAAGGTGAAAATCTTAAAGGCTGTTATACAGGAATCAATTTTTTAACCAATTTTGCCACATGGCAGCAGGAAAAGCCTAATGATCCACGGCCCTTTGTCGGCCAAAAGTGCGTGGTCATCGGCGGCGGAAATACGGCCGTCGACTGTGTTCGTACCCTGGTGCGCCTGGGTGCCGAGGAAGTGTCGATTGTCTATCGCCGTACCCGCACAGAGATGCCGGCCAACGAAGTTGAAATCGTCGCCGCCGAACATGAAGGCATCAATTTCGTCTTCCTGGCAGCCCCGACCAAGGTCATTGAAGACGAGGACGGCAATGCTACCGGACTTGAATACCTGAAGATGGAGCTTGGTGAGCCGGATGACAGCGGCAGACGCCGCCCGGTACCGATTGAAGGCTCCGAGACCGTTCTTGAGATCGATATGCTGATTACGGCCATCGGTCAGGGTCCGGACGTGTTTTTCAAGGAAGAAAACAAAATGCTCGACGCGGACCTGAAACTAACCCGTTGGAGCACCATTGATTGTGAGGACGAGATCGCTCTGCAGGCCAGCATCCCTTACATTTTTACCGGCGGTGACTCCGCCACCGGAGCCGACCTGGTGGTATCCGCCATCGGCGCCGGAAGACGGGCCGCCCGATCCATCCACATGTACCTGGCCGGCGAGGATCTCACGCCGCCTGAAAAAACGCTGTTTACAAATAATATACCAGAATCGATTTTTGATTCAGTGCCGGGAATCGTCAAAGAGAAGCGGACACCGATGCCCGAACTCCCTGTGGATGAACGCATTAAATCGTTTGTGGAAGCGGACCTTGTTATCACTGAAAAAGATGCTCTTTATGAGTCGAGCCGTTGCTTAAACTGTTGTATTTACTGCTATAACCCTGACAACACCACTTGAAGCGAATAGAGGGAATTAGGGTGTCTTTCCGAGCGCAAAGCGAAATCTCTTCGCTTTGCGCTCTTTTTTTTTAAAAGAGTCCCAGCGCTTTGGCTTGATCCCAAACCTGTAGGTAATAATCTTTCATAATAAAATAAGACCAAACAGTAAGCGCAATAACTATAAACGAAACTACTACCTTTGTGGTTGTTTTATAACGTGGATGAAACCAAATCAGCGGCAATGCAAATGGGCCAAAGGAGAGGAGCGCAATCACAACAATTGTGGTAGAAAAATACCATTTTGTTTGGGCTTGATCGGATTGATTTAGAATCTCGCCGCAAAAAGGGCATTTAGGGGCCTCTTTTTCTATTTCCCCTATACAAGAAGGACACGTTTTCATAGATTCTCTTCCATCATCATTTCCCGGGACGTACGGCAAAGCCCCGATTTCTTTCAGCGTAACCTCGGCTGGTCCATTTATCAAGACCATAGCTGAAGCTGAAGAGCCGCGCAAAAGATCCCTTCGTCTCCCCGGACCAGACCCAGCTCCCGGTTGCATTTGCTAAAACAGTTATGTCGCCTTGCTGATAGAGAGTTTTCAGTTCCTCCATGGTAGGCATGCGCCAACCGCCGCCATCAACTGTAAGGCTTTGCACCCAAGACCGGGCCTCATCCCAAGTTGTATCTCTGTCCGGCCCGGCAACCCATTCAAAACCAGGCTTTGCATCTTGGGCCCCGTCCGGTTCTGACTGATAATTTTCAGGTCGACCGGACCTAATTTCATGATCTGTATATTTTTTTTTGCTTACTGGTTGAGAGATAAGAGAATCTTCTATATATATATCCGGCTTTGAATATTTCTTAAACCCTTCTGTTTTCAAAATATAAGGATCTTCGATATGTGGTGACACGCATCCTTCAAGCAATAATAGCATAGCCAGCAAAAAGCCAAAATACTTCTTCATAGAAACACAAAAAGAGCTCTAGCAAGAAAGCAGAAATGCCCAGCAGATATGAGCACACCCTCTATGAAAACTATGGCACTATTCTAAAATTTCAAGAACAGCTCGGTTTTTTATTTTGGCAGAAGCAGCGCTTAATATGGTCCGTATGGCTCGCGCAGTCCGGCCCTGCTTGCCGATTATCTTCCCAATATCCTCTTTGGCCACTTTAAGTTCTATTACCGAGATCTGAGTACCCGCTACTTCTGTAACTACCACCTGCTCCGGATGGTCAACCAATGCCTGTGCAATGCGTGTGATTAAGTTTTTCAAAGCTGCATCTCCTTTATCGACAGTTGAGAAGAACTTAGGACCCTCGCCCTGTTGGAGTAAGGTAAGGATATAATAAAAAAATGCTAAACTCAAGGTGAATCGCAAGGTATATATTGCGGTCTCATAAATATGTTCCGATTGAGTCATTTCGGGGCAATGTCCGTTGATAGTTGTCAGCTGTCCGTAGCATGGGACATAAAATGATGCAAATTCAAGTAGATGTGAAAGCACCATCGTTGAAACCTATGCTCGATCTAAGCATTTAAAAACGAGAATGCAACTGACCATGGACAATGAACTAAGGACACAGGGCGTTTTTGTAATGTTCGTTTTTACGCGCTTTTATTTGCGAGTTATTGCCGATCTAAACGAAATTGTCCGGGCGATGCCGGCTCTGTTTCTGAAGGCGCAAGGCACTTATCAGTGCTTGCATGTCTTGCGGGACAGGCGCTTCAAAGGTCACGGTTGTTTCCGTAACCGGATGGACAAATTCCAGGCACCGGGCATGCAGCATCTGTCTGGTGACAGCACCGAAAATATCTGATAAGTCGCTACCTTTTGCAATGGTCTTCCGCGTCCTGCGGCCGCCGTATACGGTATCACCAACAATCGGATGGCCGATGGCGGCGCAATGAACCCGAATCTGGTGAGTACGCCCGGTCTTTAAATTGAGATCGATCATAGTTGCACCCCAAAACCGTTCTTTGACCTGCCATGTAGTTTCGGCCACACGGCTTTTGCGGCTTGCGGTCGACATCCGCTTTCTGTCGGTTGGATGGCGCCCCACGGGCAGCGAAATTGTACCTGAATCCGCCTGTATCTTGCCATGCACAAGCGCCAGATAGTCCTTTTTAATCTTTCTTGACTTGAATTGCCCGGCCAGGTGCTGAAGGGCAACAGCGTTTTTGGCAACGACCAGAGTTCCGGAGGTGTCCTTATCGAGCCTATGCACAATCCCCGGCCTAAGCTCGCCGCCAATCCCTTCAAGATCAGGACAGTGATACAAAAGTCCATGAACTAAAGTGCCGGTTAAATGCCCCGGCGCAGGATGGACGACAAGATCCGGCTGCTTGTTCACCACGATAAGATGCTTGTCTTCGTATAGAATGTCGATCTTGATTGGTTCAGGTACCAGCTCCACCGGCCGGGGAGACGGTATGCGTCCACTAATTTCATCCCCTGGTCTCACCCTATAGCCGGGTTTTTTTTCAGATCCCTGTACCCTTATGGCTCCACGGCGTATCAGATCGGCGGCAACAGCACGGCTGCAAGCAGCAATGTTCGAGGCAACAAACTGATCAAGGCGCCGGCCTGAGTCGGGCTCATCAACAAGAATTGTAAAAGCACTTGCAATGGGCATACTTGTGTCGGGGAGGGTTATTTGTCAGAATTATTACTATTTTTGGAGTTTTCGGATTTCTCGCTGTCTGGGTCTTCTTCAATTGCGAACAGGAGCTCGATCTCTGAAATAATGGTCTGTTCATCAGTATTTTTAGCAGTGGAAAGTTCCATTACCAGCAGAAGCTGGGCCGTATCGAAAAGTTTGCGTTCGCCGAAAGAGAGATCTTTTGTTAATTTCAAAAGGGAAAGATCCCTGAACACCTCGGCAACATCATAAAGTGAACCGGTCTTGATCTTGTCCATGTATTCTCGATAACGCCGATTCCAGGTCAGGGTTTCGGCGGGGGACTCACGCCGTTGCTTCATGACTTCGTATACTTTGGGGACCTCTTTTTCGTCTATGATATCCCTTAACCCCACCTGCTCCACGTTCCAGGTGGGAATCATAATGATCATGTCGTTTTCGAGTATTTTCATCATATAAAAGTCATGAGTTTCACCGTTGACAATCTTGGCTTCAATGGCATTAATCCGGCCAACACCGTGCGCGGGGTATACGGCAAGATCACCCACCTTAAATTCCCTCACCTTTTGGTTGGTTGGTTTCGGCTGTTCCTTGACTTTTTTCTTATCCATTTTTTTTTAATCTCGCTGTATATAAAGGTCTACGGTCATTTTTGTCTGATGAATGACGAGGTCTGAATTTAAAAATGTATGTGATTTATAACATACATTCAAGCAACAATCAATAAAAAAGGATTGGCGCATCACAGCGCCAATCCTTTTTCAATTTAAACGCTACTAATCGAAATGCCGTCATCTACAACAGAAATGGTACCATCAGCAAAGCAACGACATTCAAAATTTTGATCATGGGGTTAATGGCCGGACCTGCGGTATCCTTGTAAGGATCGCCGACGGTGTCACCGGTAACGGCAGCTTTATGGGCATCACTGCCCTTGCCGCCCAGGTGGCCGTCTTCAATGTATTTCTTGGCGTTGTCCCAGGCCGCCCCGCCGGTAGTCATGGAAAGGGCCAGAAATACGCCGGTAACGATACTACCGATGAGCAGACCGCCCAATGCGACCTTGCCCAGCAGGAATCCGACAATAAGCGGTGCCACCACCGGCAGCAGTGCCGGAATCATCATTTCGCTCAAGGCAAACTTGGTGACAATATCAACGCAAGCCGCATAATCCGGTTTGGCCGTGCCTTCCATAATACCCGGAATCTCGCGGAACTGGCGGCGAACCTCATCAACCACCGCAGCACCGGCATTGCCGACCGCTTTCATGGCAATGGAAGCAAACAGGTACGGTAAAAGCCCGCCGATAAAAAGACCGATGATAACGTTTACATCGGACAGGTCGAATCTAATTTCAGCCCCTTTGCCGTGGAGGTTAAATTCAAACACATAGGCTGCAAACAGCACCAGGGCCGCCAGTCCGGCAGAACCGATGGCATACCCCTTGGTAACCGCCTTGGTGGTATTTCCAACCGCATCCAGCGGGTCGGTGATGGCCCGAACACTCTCGTCCATGCCCGCCATTTCGGCAATTCCGCCGGCATTGTCGGTAATCGGTCCGTAAGCATCGATGGCAATCACCATGCCGGTCATGGAAAGCATGGACATGGCTGCCATGGCAATACCGTAAAGGCCTCCGAATTTGTGGGACAGAAAGATCGCCAGGCAGATGGCCAGAACCGGCAGGGCCGTAGCCTGCATGCTGACAGCCAGACCGGCAATGATATTGGTGCCGTGGCCGGTGGTAGAGGCCTCTGCAATGGCTTTAACCGGCCCGTAAATGCCGGTGTAGTATTCGGTAATAATAACAATCACAACGGTCAGAACAAGCCCTACCAGCGTACAGTAGTAAATGTTCATGGCGGAAATAGTACCCAAACCGCCCATGAGCTTGGTACAGGCAAAGTAAAATGCAACGCCCGCTATGATGGCAGCGCCGAACATGCCCTTGTACAGGGCGCCCATGATGTATTCACTGCGGCCGAGTCTCACAAAGAAAATGGCAATGATGGAAGCGATGATTGAAATCGCGCCCAGCACCAACGGGAATTCTACTACCATGGGGTTTTTGGGCCAGAGAAGATGACCGATAAGCATGGCCGCCACGGCCGTAACCGCATAGGTCTCAAAAAGGTCGGCCGCCATACCGGCACAGTCGCCCACATTGTCGCCCACATTGTCGGCAATCGTCGCCGGGTTGCGCGGATCGTCTTCAGGAATACCGGCCTCGACCTTGCCGACAAGGTCGGCACCCACATCAGCTCCCTTGGTAAAGATACCGCCGCCCAGCCTTGCAAAAATCGAAATCAGACTGCCGCCGAATCCGAGGGCCACCAGGGCCATCACGTCATGGGTGGCGGCATAGAACCCGGCCACGGACATCAGCGCCAGACCGGCCACCATCATTCCTGTAACCGCACCGCCCTTGAAGGCCATGTTCAGGCCGGCCGCCATTCCGTCTTTGGCAGCTTCTGCTGTTCTTACATTGGCGATAACCGATACGCGCATGCCGATATATCCTGCCGCAAATGATGCCACGGCGCCGATCATAAATCCAATGGCGGCCTTGGCACCCAAGGTGGCAAAGATGATGATAAAAATTATGATACCGGCAACACCCATACTTTTGAGCTGGCGGTTAAGATAGGCGATCGCGCCCTCTTGAATAGCACCGGCAATCTCCTGCATCTTTTCGTCTCCGGCCGGCGCGCTTTTGACTATTCCTGCCAGAATAATCGCGAAAAGTACTCCTACAGCACCGACCAGCGCGCAAATCAACGGTATATTGTTCATTACAACTTCCATGCTTTCCTCCATATGAAAACTTAGCTGTCAATTAGGATTCTCTTGTCATTGAATCTGTTCATGCCTTCCTTTGTACCTTTACATAAGATCGTCACGACCGCCTCGCGGGCCTTGGTAATGATCTGCTCTAACACCTTTTTTTCTTGCGGATCAAAGCGTCCCAGAACATGATCAGTGACACTGATCTCATCTTCAGCACGCCCTACACCAATGCGCAGGCGTACAAACTCACCGCCGCCCAAGGCTTGCCTTAACGATCTTACGCCTTTATGTCCCCCATCGCCTCCTTTCCTTTTTATTTTCAATCTTCCAAACGCAAGGTCTATATCATCATGGACCACCAACATATCTTCGCATAATATCTTGTAATAATTTGCTATTTTTTGTACCGGCGGCCCACTGCGATTCATAAAAGCCAGCGGTTTAACAAGGATAGTGTTAATGCCCTCTATAGCGCCACGTCCATAAAACAAATTTGGAAAAGAACTGCTTTTTTTAAGAACAACCGAACAAAAATCGGCAACCTCATCCAAAACCATGAATCCGGCATTGTGGCGGGTTTGCCTGTATGTATCACCTGGATTTCCCAATCCAACGACCAGGCGAACTCTTTTTGGTTGCATGTTTCAAACAATCAAGACAGGTTCAGAAAAGAAAAAGACTATTCTGCATCACCGGCATCAGGTGCCTTGGCGTCCTCGCCTTCCGCGTCCGGCTCTTCAACTTCCTCTTCATCTTCCAATTCCTCGACCTCTACTTCTTCAACCTTCGGAGTGAGTACGGTAACGACCGTAAAATGGTCGTCATCCATCAATTCAACATCCCCTCCAATTGAGAGCTTGCCGACATGGATCGAATCGCCGATGTCAAGGTCGGTAACATCGATCTCAATCAATTCAGGGATTGCGAAGGGCAGGCACGATACCTCCAGCTCTCTTCTAACAGTCTGCAAGACGCCCCCGTTTTCCACACCTATTGGTTTGCCTTTAATGGCAATAGGGATTTTAACCGTTATCTTGCGATCCAGGGCGATTTCATATAAGTCGAGATGTAGAAAATCCCTTGAAACCGGATGGGTTTGCAGTTCCTTAATCATGGCAGACTTTGTGGATGTTTCGCCATTTTGAATAAGAACGTTCAGCAAAACCTGAGCGGCCTTGCTTTTTTTCAGAATCTGTTCCAGGTCATTGACGGCAACCGCAAGCAATACAGGTTCCGTATCCGGGCCGTAAAGTACAGCCGGTATCTTTCCTTCACGCCGTAAGGCTCTGGCCGGACCGTTGCCGACTTTTGTTCTAATATTGGTTTTGAGTTCTACAAAATCCAAGTATCTTCCTCCTTAAACACTAGTAAAAACTGTATGTTTTTTACACGAAAAGAGATGTTACCGAATCTCCCATATGGCTGCGGATAATCGCCTCGCCGACCAGCGCTGCAATTGAAAGTACCTTTACCTTTTCACAGGCTTGGGCATTAATCTGTAAAGGTATAGTATCGGTAACAACCATGGTTTTTAAAACCGAATCCTCAATGCGCTCAATCGCCGGGCCGGACAGCACCGCATGGGCACAGCAAGCATGGATCTCCTTGGCCCCATTTTTCTCAAGAGCCGCAGCAGCTTCGGTTAAGGTGCCGGCAGTGTCAACCATATCGTCGAGGATAACCGCAACTTTTCCCTCGACATCGCCGATTACGGCCATGGCCTTGGCCTCGTTGGGCGCATCCCGGCGTTTGTCGATAATAGCGAGTCCGGCATTAAGTCGCTTGGCAAAGGCCCTGGCCCGCTCAACGCCTCCCGCATCCGGGGAAATAATCACAAGATCAGCGTTAAAATTTTCCTTCATATAATCGATCAGCACCGGTGCTGCAAAAAGATTGTCCACCGGGATGTTGAAAAATCCCTGGATCTGACCGGCATGCAAATCCATGGTAATAATTCTGGTGGCGCCGGCAACCGTCAGCAGGTCAGCAACCAGTTTGGCACTGATCGGGACACGCGGTGCTACTTTTTTATCTTGCCTTGCATAGCCGTAATAAGGAATTACCGCTGTAACCCGGGTGGCTGAAGCGCGCTTCATGGCGTCTATCATCAGCAGCAGTTCCATCAGGTTTTCGTTCACCGGCACACAAGTCGACTGAATTATAAATACATCCCTTTTTCTAACGTTTTCATCGATTTCAATCTGTATTTCACCGTCACTGAATCGCTTTAGTTTTTCTCCGCCAAGCGGCATATCCAGATAATCGCATATTTTTTTGGAAAGCTCCGGGTTTGAATTACCCGAAAAAATTATAAGATCTTCCATATATTTTTTCCGTTTCTGTTAATCGGCCGGCAAAGTCTGGCTGGGGCGGGAGGATTCGAACCTCCGAATGCAGGAACCAAAGTCCTGTGTCTTACCGCTTGACGACGCCCCATAAGTAAAGATGCAAAATCCTAAACACCTGGTTAATCCGGTTTTTAAGCCTTTATCAAGAGACCTTTGAAAAACGCCCCCTTTTGTCCAATCCCGGCGTTAGGCTCAAATTTCAATCCTCGAAATACTCAATGTATTCCTGCGGTTAAAATTTTCGCCTGCCTTGGCCTTGAACAAAATTGAACATTTTTCAAAGGCCTCTCAAGTTTGACTCATCCATCCTGCATCATCATCTTGCATCCGACGTTATCATATCCACAAGATACAGCTGCCAATTATCATTGCTTAAAAGAGCTTTACTTGCCTCTTGAGCTGTTACAGAATTATCAAAAAGCCCGAATACGGTCGACCCGCTGCCTGACATGAGAGCGCCGATTGCCCCCTGTTTTAATAGCGCCTCTTTTGCTGTAAGTATCTCCGGGTGTTTCGAAGCGGCAACGGTTTCAAGATCGTTGCACAAATGTTGCCTGACATCAAAACCCTCGTTTTCCAAAAGTGAATAACTAAGTTTTTTTTTGCATTTTGTCAATCCTAAATTCAGATTTTTATAAACCTCTGCCGTGGAAACGCTAAATCCCGGATAAACAAGTAAAATCTTTAAATTCTCAAGCCCCGTGTAAGCTTCCAGCTTCTCACCAATACCGGTAGCGATTGCCGGCTGGCCTATTAAGAAAAAGGGAACATCCGCCCCGATGGAGACCCCTATGGCGGCAAGGTCTTCATGGGAAAACGGATACCCGTAATAGCGATTCAATCCCAGCAAAACCGCGGCAGCATTACTGCTTCCCCCGCCCAGGCCGGCTGCAACCGGTATCTGTTTTTCAATCAAAATACCCACACCTTCGGTTTTGCCCAGGGATTTAAAAAAAAGATCCGCAGCTGCAAAGGCAAGGTTTGAACTGTCTTCCGGAACGTCGCAATGCTCGCAGACAACAGCGGTGGCCCCATTGCCAAAGGTGAGTGTAACTGTATCATACAGACTGATACAACACATTAGGCTGATCAAATCATGGTAGCCGTCTGGTCTTTTACCTGTAACCTGCAAAAACATGTTTATTTTTGCCGGAGCAAGAATTTTCATATAAGCTGTTTCAATATCTCATAGACTTTTGCGAAATACCGTCGTCGCAGGCATGCGATGTCGAAAAAGCGCAGATCCGCCTATGGCAGGATGAGTATTTTGAGCCGGAGCACAGTGCCGTCATTGAGCACAGGATGTGGTTTTGAAATAGTCTCTAACCTTTTTCTTTTACATATATTATTCTCAGGTCGTAAAGTATATGTTTCAACATACTCTTTTCGTCCTTGGTCAAATTCCCGCGAGTCTTTTCTTCCAGCATCCCCAAAATATCGATGGTCTGTTTTGCAAGAGTTAAATTTTTCACCTTTTTTCCGGAGACAGGATCATCGATTATCCCCAGATGCACAAGCACGGAAGTATTCAAAGAGAATATAAAGGTTGCAAAATTTATTTCAGGCAGTTGAAAACTTTCGGCATCCTCGGCGGATGCGGTAGCATCTTCTGATTCGGAAGCTTTGGCTTCTGTTTCAGAAGATTCAGCCATTTCTTCTTCCTTTGCAGCCCTTTCTTCTTCCTGACTGTCCTGACCTTCTTCCGAAAACATTCTTTTGTCTTTGATAATAAAATCTTTCTTTTCGGGCATTTCCATCCTCCTGGCTTACCATTAGTAACAAAAATAAAAATAACAGACACCCACAGAAACTATTTATTTAACAAAGATTTTTGAATTTTTCAAGAATTAGATCGACCCGAATTTATCCTCAAGAAGTGTTGCAACACTTAAAGTATACATTAACTTTTTAAAATCAGTTGTTTATCTATCGGTCGCGCAACTTCTCAACAACCTCGGGAAAAGGGCTTCCGCGCGGCAGAGCCGCTTCATATAAAATCACTAAAGCGATTTTATATTTTGGGTTTCGATTCAATCTCAGATCTGATAAAAAGAAAAACATGAACACGCCTGAAACTTTAAAAAAAAACCCGGGTCTGCTCTGGCCTGAACTTATCCCCGGCATCCTTGTTAAAAGATACAAGCGCTTCATGGCAGATGTACAACTGGATAATGGCAAGGTCGTTACGGCCCACTGTCCCAATTCAGGCAGCATGCAGGCCTGCTGCCGGCCCGGACGCCCGGTCTATCTGTCATACCACGACAATCCCAAACGGAAACTAAAGTATACCTGGGAAATCATCGCGATGCCCGCCTCACTTGTCGGTATCAACACGCAGGTGCCAAACCGGCTGGTTTCCAAAACGATTGAAGCCGGCGGGGTGCAAGAACTTAACGGTTATGACCACATGGCTCGGGAAGTTAAAGTTTCCAGCAGTTCCCGGCTCGATATTATGTTAAGCAGGGGAGAGAAGGACCGCTGCTACATAGAAATCAAAAATTGCACCCTGGTCGAAGAAGGTGTTGCCCTCTTCCCTGACGCCGTCACCCTTAGAGGGCGCAAGCATCTGTTAGAACTACAAGAACTCGCGGCTTCAGGTTTTCGCTGCGTTATGTTTTACCTTGTTCAACGCATGGATGCCAGAGTTTTTAAACCGGCCGACCATATCGATCCCGCCTATGGCGAAGAATTGAGACGCGCTGCTGAAAACGGAATCGAGATACTGGTTTACGACGTGCATATCGACTTGGAAACAATCATGTTAAACCGGAAAATACCATACAAACTTTAAAAAAGAGATTCTATTCCATCAAGCATAAAAAAGTTCTGGTCGAAGCTGTTTGACTTTGCAAGTTAACTTATATACATATACGTTTCTTCTGATTACCGGCATTGCATATATCGGAAAATGATAATGACTTCTTTGCTGTTCGACAAAATAATCTCCGATCGAAAAAATCTGGAACGAATCCTTGACAATCTCAAGGAAGGAATCATCGCCCATGACCTGAACCGGCGCATCTTCTTTTTCAATCAAGAAGCTGCAAGAATAACCGGTTTTACGAAAAACGACGTTTTGGGAAGGGATTGTCACGAAGTTTTTGACGGCCCTTTTTGCGGCGGGCACTGTTCCTTTTGCCAGGAAGCCCCGGCTTTAATTGAAAATGATGAGTACTCCGTCAATATAACATCCCAAAGTGGGGAACCTCGACGCATTGAAATGCGAGTTACAAAAATGAATGATGAAAATGGCACTTTTTTCGGAGTCCTGACTTCATTCAAAGATGTAACTGATCTGATGCAGCTAAGAATGAGAGCCGGAAAGCTCAGCAGCTTTGCCAACATTATTGGCAGGGACATAAAAATGCTTCAGCTTTTCAAGCAGATCAACGACGTTGCCGGCTATGATTACCCGGTGCATATTTATGGAGAAACCGGCACCGGCAAAGAGCTGGTTGCAAGCGCAATTCACAATGAAAGTCTCCGAGGAGGCGCACCATTTGTACCGATCAACTGCGGAGCCCTGCCCGAAAACCTGATCGAAACCGAGCTTTTCGGCCATGTAAAAGGCGCTTTTTCAGGCGCTGTCCGTGACAAAAAGGGACGCTTTGAGTTAGCCGACGGCGGTACGATATTTCTTGATGAAATTTCCGAACTTTCCAAACACATGCAGGTCAAACTTCTGCGCTTCCTGCAGGAAGGCACATTTGAAAGAGTCGGCGGAGAAGTAACAATCCGCGTTAAAGCCAGGGTTATCAGTGCATCCAATAAGGATCTCAAGAAAGAAACCCAGCGGAACAATTTTCGCGACGATCTCTATTATCGGATTAATGTCATCCCTATTATTCTCCCGCCACTGCGTGAACGCAAAAATGACATTCCTATTTTAATAGAACATTTCTTGCAGCAAGCCGGTGAAAGATACGGTCATGAAAAACTGCATGTTTCCCAGGATGCGCTGGCACTGATGCTTGACTATCGATGGCCCGGAAACGTACGGGAGCTGCAAAACGCCCTGCAGTTTGCCATTGTAAAATGCCGCGCCAAAGTAATTTTGCCTAATGATCTGCCCATGGAAATTAAGGATAGTACAAAAATCCGCTCCAGAACCGGACCTTTAAGGAAACTCGAAATCGATGCTGTCAAAGTCGCCCTGGAAAAATGCGCAGGGAACAAGACCAGAGCGGCCAAACTTCTCGGTATCGGTCGGGCGACCTTATACCGCTTCCTATCTGCCCACCCTGATATTGAATAACAAATCTCCTTGAAAATTATGATTTTATAGTTACTATTAATTTTAATTGAAAACAAAACGATTTTATATTACCTTCTACAAAATGCATACTTTAGAATTATGATAACAAAAGGAAAAAGACATGTCTGAACAGCCGGTACAAATTTATTCACTCAGCACTTGCAGCCATTGTAAAGCTATCAAGAAACTGCTCACAGAATGCACCGTTCATTATGACTTTGTTGATGTCGATCTGTTAGAAGGAGAAGAAAGAGCCGCCATTTTGGAAGATGTTAAAAAATTCAATCCCAGATGCTCCTTCCCTACAATTATTATAGGTAATGAAGTTATCGTAGGATATAAGGAAAACAAGATCAAGGAGGCCCTGGGGTTGTAATGGAAGTAGAAAAACTTTATGAAATGCTCAAGAAAGCTCAGGAAGCCAAGGGTTACTTTTTCAACAAGGACAAGGAAAGAGTCTATGAACTCCTTCAGGCCCTGATACTCAACAAGGAACGCTATGGTTATATGGCCTGTCCTTGCAGATTAGCTGCAGGAGACCGCAAGCACGATAAAGATATTATCTGTCCTTGCATCTACCGCATTCCGGATGTTGAAGAATTCGGAAGTTGCTACTGCAATCTTTATGTTTCTCAAGAATGGAACGCAGCCAAAATTCCTCACCAGTATATCCCGGAAAGACGACCACTAGAGAAGACAGTATTTTAGAATTAGTTTTACTGTCTTAGCTCTATCGCTTCAAGGTATTCTTTAACTCTGCCGATTGTTACGACAAACATCTTCGAGCCGGTCATGACCGTGAATATATCATCCGCATTCCCGCAGGTTCCGGCAAACTCCGGTCCTATTACAACAGCAGGCTCCGGTGCGTCAGGGTTTTGCGCCAGGGCGGCAACATACATATCCAGACGCTCCCTTAAGATTTGAAAATAATCAATATCACGACCTATCATAAGCCCGGTGGATGCAGATATGCTTTGAGAAAATTCATTGATTGACTGCCAGTAAAGCTCTAAGAGCTTATGCTTGGCAAGATGGTTTTCCAGGTAATATGATAAGCTCCATCCAACGCTTATAATTTTGAGCATCCGCAATTCGTATTCAACCTTGCCCCGCTCGATGTCAGCCTCTTGCGGCAGGTGTTCAACAAGCCATTTTACGTCCTCATGGTCAATAGCAAAATTGAACAGGTCCTCTGCCGCTTTTTCAATTCCCGATGTTTTCTTTTCTTTATTTTCCATGATTGTACTGCACTGCACTATTCAGTTCTGCTGGTGATTTCGATAAGATGAAATCCAAACTGAGTTTGAACGGGGCCGCAGACTTTTCCAACTTCTTCGCTAAATACAACCTGATCAAATTCTTTAACCATTTGACCCGGACTAAACTCTCCTAAATCTCCTCCGCTTTTCCCGGAAGGACATTGAGAGTGGCTTTTTGCCAACTCAGCGAAATGCGCTCCATTTTCGATTTGTTCTTTTAAAGTTTGACACTCTTCCTGCTTGGATACCAAAATGTGACGCGCTTTTGCTCTAGCCACTTTTCCTCCTTTTTCAAAAATCGCTCAACTTAGGTTAAAAATCAGGTCGCTCCGTACATGGTTTATTCCCAGGTCCCGGCAGGTTTGCTTTTAAACCACCTTTTGATTCACCGGCAAT